>DASWOS010000119.1:0-1737 GCA_036398645.1 Dokdonella sp.
ATCGTCCGCCAGTGCATCGCGTTCGGCCTCGTCGGCGTCGACCACGAGAGCTACGGGACGCTGTACCTCACCGCGCGCAGCCGCGCGGTGCTGAAGGGCGACGAGGTCGTGAAGCTGCGGCGCTTCGTCGCGCAGGCCAAACGGCCGAAGGACAAGCCGCGCCGCGACCTCGACGTGGCCGACGGGCTCGACGCGCGCGGCATCGCGCTGTTCGACGCGCTGCGGTCGTGGCGCCTGTCGGCCGCGCGCGAGCACGGCGTGCCGGCCTACGTGATCTTCCACGACGGCACGCTGAAGGAGATCGCGCGGGCGCGGCCCGCGTCGCTCGACGCGCTCGGCGCGCTGTCCGGCGTCGGCCAGAAGAAGCTCGAGGCGTACGGCCGCGACATCGTCGCGATCGTCGAAAAGGCGGACGCCGCCGACGCCTGATGCGCCACCGGCCGTTGCGTCCGGTGAGGCGAAGCAAGACGGCCCGCCGAGGCGCCCGGCGCGCGTCGCACGGCTGTGGCCCGGCGTCGACGCGATCGTCGATGCTCTAGAACATCCCGCCCACCGGCAGCGGCGTTTGTGGGTCGCCGCCCGCGGCCCACGGCAGGCCCGCGTCGGCCAGGACCCGTGACCCGTCGCGCGTCGCGGCGACGAGCCGCGCGTCGAGGAGGTCGAGCGGATGGCCGGCCGGCATCTTCGGCGGTCGCTCGGACCGTGCGCGGTCGAGGAGGGTGCCGGCCGACGGGTCGTCCATCAGCACTGCGGAGTACGCGAGGTCGAGGCGTGCCGTCCACAGCGCCGGCGTGCCGCGGTCGCGGCCGCGCTCCAGCTGCGCGACCCGCGCCTGCAGCAGCGCGCGGCTGCGAGGCAGATCGCCGGTCGCGCGCGCGACTTCGCCGTCGATCTGGTCGACGCGACTCCACATCGCCTGATCGCGTTCCGGCGCCGCCGCCAGCAGCGCGCGCGCGTCCGCCACCATCGTCGCCGCGAGCGCCGGATCGCCTAACAGCAGCGCGGACCGCGCGATCGCGATCCGCGCCTCCGTCGCGAGTCCGCCGAGCGCGACGCGGTCGGTCTCGATGTTGGCGGCCGCCGCGCGCACCTGGGCGAGCAGTGCATCGCGTCCCTCGGCCCGGGCGAGCACCCGCGCGAGCACGACCTGTGCGAATGCCATCGTCCGCATCGCGCTCGGCAGGCCGACGGCGTCGGGCCGCGCGGTGATCTCGCGCTCCGCGAGCGCCTGCGCGTATTCGCCGCGATCGGCATGGAACTGCGCGAGATGCGGATGCAGGTTCGCCGTCAGCGCGTTGCCGGCGCCGAGCAGCTGATCGGCGTCGCGGGCGATTTCGGCGAGACGCTCTTCGATGCGGTCGTATTCGCCGAGGCGAATCTGCCACTCGATCGCGGTCCGGCGCAGGACGAGCGCGAAGCGCAGCATCCCCGGCGGCGGCGCGCGCTGGTCACGATCGGTCAGCGCCATCGCCCGCTCGGCCGCGCGGGTGTCGCCGGCGGCCGACAGGTAGATCGCCTCGTAGAGATGGTGGAAGACGTGCTGGAAATCGTCGGGCCCGAACCGCTCGGCGGTCAGCGCGCCGGCCTCGTCCAGGGCCTGCTTCGCGCGCTGCAGGCGACCGGTGCGGGTGTAGCCGAGGAGCAGTCCGTGCAGCACGTCGCGCATTCGCTCGGAGTCGCGGCCGAACAGTCGCGCGACGCGGTCGCGTTCCGGCTCGAGCAACGAGACGACGCGGT
>DASWOS010000120.1:0-4263 GCA_036398645.1 Dokdonella sp.
CGACACCGGCGCCGACGTCGCCGCGAGCCCGTCCGGCGCCGCGGCGCTGCGCGCCGGCCGGGTCGCGCCGGACGACCCGCAGGCCGGCTTCGGCGGCCGCTTTCCGCCGGTCGCGCGCGTGCGCGCGGTCGCCGACGGCGACACCGTGCGCGTCGCCGAGCTCGCGGTGACCGCGCACTTCACGCCGGGCCACGCGCCGGGCAGCACGACCTGGACGTGGACGTCCTGCGAGCGCGGTCGCTGCCTCGACGTCGTCTACGCGGACAGCCTGTATCCGATCTCGGCGCCGGGATTCCATTTCCTCGCCGACGCGACGCACGGCGACCTGAGCGCACGCTTCCGCGACAGCATCCGCACCGTGGCCGCGCTGCCGTGCGACATTTTGATCTCGGTGCATCCGGAGTTCTCCGGCACCGACCGCAAGCTGCGCGAGCTGGCGGCGCGGCCGGCGGCGAATCCGTTCGTCGATGCGGGCGCCTGCCGCGCGTACGCACGGATCTTCGAGAAGATGCTCGCGGTGCGTCTCGAGCAGGAGAACGCCGCGGCGACGCGCGTCGCGCACTAGTCCGAACCGTGCCGCCGCCGTGCGTGCACGGCGGCGGCAGGCGCGAGCACGCCGAGCGGCGCCGTTCGTCGTCGCCCGGCGCGGCTCGTGCCGCCGCGGCCGCGGTTCGTCGCGATCGGGATTCCGGCGTCGATCGCGCGCGGCGAGACTGCGCGCCGACGCTGCCGCCGGAGCCTGCGATGACGATCTCCCCTCCCGTGCCGAGCGCGCTCGCGATCGATCGCGCCGCCGTCGGCGTGCCGCCGCGCGCGCCGGCCGCCGCACCGCGGCGCGACGACCCGTTCGCGGCGCGCGCGCTGCGCGCGACCGCCGCGCTCTGGCTCGCGATCGCGGTCGGCGGCCAACTGCTGTTCGCCGGCTACGTCGCCGGCTTCTACGGCCGCGCCGCGGTGCAGCGCCGGCCCGAAGCGCTGAACACCGTGATGCCGCACGGCTACGTCGCGGGTGCGAGCTTCACGAACGCGGTCGTCGTGCTGCACCTCGCGTTCGCGGTCGCGATCGTGCTCGCCGGCGCGATGCAGCTGACGCCGGCTCTGCGCCGCCGGCGGCCGGAGCTGCACCGCTGGATCGGCCGCGGCTATCTCGTCGCGGCGGCGGTCATGAGCATCGGCGGGCTGATCATGGTCTGGGTCCGCGGCGCGGTCGGCGATCTCTCGCAGCACGTCGCGATCAGCGTCAACGCGCTGCTGATCCTCGCGTTCGCCGCGATCGCCTGGCGACACGCGCGCGCACGCCGGCTCGACGCGCACCGCCGCTGGGCGCTGCGGCTGTTCCTCACCGTCAGCGGCGTCTGGTTCTTCCGCATCGGGCTGATGTTCTGGGTGCTCGTGAACGGCGGCCCGGCCGGCTTCGACGAGCGCACGTTTACCGGTCCGGCGCTGTCGATCCTCGGCATCACGCAGTACGTGCTGCCGCTCGCGGTGCTCGAACTCTACTTCCGCGCGCAGGCGCGCGGCAGCGCGCGCAGCCAGCTCGCGGTGGCCGCACTGATCGGGCTGCTGACGCCGCCGACGCTGATCGGCATCGGCGCCGCGGTCATGTTCATGTGGCTGCCGCGTCTCTGAGGGCGGCCGAATGCCACGGGTTCGATGCGCCGAGCGTCCGTCCCGGCCGCGCGCCGAAGACGACCGATGCGCCGACGTCGCTCGCCGGAGGCGTGGCCGCACGCATCGCTGCGCGCCGGTCGAGCGCGCGCGCTCGCGGATGCACGGTCGCGGGCGATCCGGCCGCCGTTCTTCGCCGCGTCGTCGCCGTAGCCGTCGCCGCCCGTCGAACACGTCGACGCAGCGGCACGGCGTGAACGTCGGCACGCGGCGCGCAGCGCCGGCGCGTGACGCCGCGGCGCCTTCCGCCGAGCCGCCTGCCGCGGCGACGCCGCCGCGCCGGGTCTGCACTATGCTCCGCGCATGACGACGTCCGCCGCCGTTCCGCGCAAGCCGCACGCCTTCGCGCTGATGTTCGGCTGGCGGCGCCTGCGCTTCACGCTGGGCCTCTCGGCCGCGCTCGGCGCGCTGCTCAGCCTAGGCTGGGAGTCCGGGCTCGCGTCGCTGCTGGTCCGCACGATCACGCTCGGCCTGCTCGGCCTGATCGTGTTCGGCGTGTTCGAGCAGTGGCCACGGCGGCTGCCGGCATGGCTCGCGCGCTGGGTGCTGCAGGTGCTCGGCGTCGCGCTCGCGATGCCGCTCGGCACGTACGCGCTATACGTGCTGTCGACGCCGGCCGGCGCGCCGCCGTTCTGGCGGAGCAGCGACCGCCTCAGCGGATTCGCGTCGCTGACGATCGCCGGCCTGCTGCTCGCACCGTGGGCCGCGCTCGGCGCGCTCGTGCGTCAGAAGGATGCGTTCGCGCGCCATCAGGCGCTCGCGTTCGAGCTCGAGCGCAGCGAGCTCGAACGCCGCGCGCTCGACGCGCGCCTGCATCTGCTGCAGGCGCAGGTCGCGCCGCATTTCCTGTTCAACACACTGGCGAACGTGCAGGTGCTCGTCGACACCGGCTCGCCGCAGGCGCCGGCGCTGCTGCGCAGCCTCGTCGCCTATCTGCGCGCGGCGGTACCGCGCCTCGACGAGCCGGTCGCGACGCTCGGCCGCGAGCTCGAGCTGGCCAAGGCGTATCTCGAGCTGATGCACATGCGCATGCCGGACCGGCTGACGTTCGCGCTGCACGTCGACGCGGACGCGATGCGGCTGCGCTGTCCGCCGCTGACGCTGCTGACGCTGGTCGAGAACGCCGTGCGCCACGGCATCGATCCGAGCGAGGACGGCGGCCGCATCGACGTCGACGTGCGCGGCTCGGTGAGCGCTGCGTCGTACGCGTCGCCGACACCGGCCTCGGCCTCGGTATGTCCGCCGGCGGCCTCGGCACCGGGTTGTCGACGCTGCGCGAGCGCCTGCGGCTGGCGTTCGGCGCGGACGCGACGCTGCGCATCGACGCGCAGCTTCCGCGCGGCGTCCGCGCCGAGGCCGAGTTTCCGGCGCAGCCGGGGCCGCCGCCGTGAGCGCGCGCCCGACCGCGCTGATCGCCGACGACGAGCCGCTGCTGCGCGACGCGCTCGCGCGCCAGCTCGCCGAGGTCTGGCCCGAACTCGCGATCGTCGCCGCGGCGCGCAACGGTCGCGAAGCCGTGCGCCAATTCGAGGCGCTGCGCCCGCAGGTCTGCTTCCTCGACGTGCACATGCCCGGGCTGTCCGGCGTCGAAGCCGCGCGTGCGATCGGGCGACGCGCGCATCTCGTGTTCGTGACCGCGTACGACCGCTACGCGGTGCAGGCGTTCGCCGCCGGCGTGCTCGACTACCTGGTCAAGCCGGTCGAGACCGCGCGACTCGCCGAGACCGCACTGCGCCTGCAGGAGCGGCTGCGCGCGGCCGCGCCGGCGACGAACACCGAAGCGCTGCTGCGCGAGCTCGCCGCGCAATTGCAACGCGCCGCCGCGCCGACGCCGCTGCGCTGGATCCGTGCGCAGACCGGTCAGACGCTGCGCCTGATCGCGGTCGAGGACATCGACTACCTGCGCTCGGACGCGAAGTACACGCGCGTGGCCTGGCGCGGCGACGGCGGCCGCCCGGCCGAGGCGCTGATCGCGACCGCGCTGAAAGAGCTCGTCGCGGAGCTCGATCCGGAGCAGTTCGTGCAAGTGCATCGCTCGGTCGTCGTGAACCTGCGCGCGGTCAGCCACGTCGTGCGCGGCGACCACGACACGGCGAGTCTGCACCTGAAGGGACGCGACGAGGTGCTGCCGGTCAGCCGCAGCCATCTGCACCGGTTCCGGCAGATGTAGGCGTCAGGCCGCCTTGACCGACAGCTCCGTGCCGGCGCCGCAGCCGAGCGGCAGCGCGGTCGAGCGGAAGCCGTGCGCCGGATCGCGCACCCAGGCGAGGTAGTCCGGCTCCGCGCGCGCGTTCAACGCGATCGCGCCGCCTTGCAGCTGCGGCGCGAGCCTTTTCATGACCGCGAGCGCGAGCCTCGGCGCGGCGCCGATGCTCGCGTCGAGGCGCACGAGGTCGACGTCGCCGCCGGCGTCGTGCAGCGTCTCGCGCGCGTCGCCGGCGCGGATCTCGACGACGTCGGCGAGGCCGGCCGCCTCGAGCTGGCGCCGCGCCGCGGCGGCGTGCCACGGCGCCTGCCCCGCGCCGATCACGACGCCGCCGCCGTTGTCGCGCACCGCCGCGGCGACGTACAGCGTCGCCGCGCCGAGCGACGCCG
>DASWOS010000121.1:0-10370 GCA_036398645.1 Dokdonella sp.
CAGGTCGTCGATCGGCTTCCACGACAGGCTGAACTTGCCGTTCGTCGTGTTGCCGAACGTGTCGTAGTCCGAATAACGGCCGGCGATGTTGAACGACAGCTGCCGCGCGAACGGCACGTCCTTCAGCACCGGCACGTCGACCTCGACGTAGTACTCGTCGACCGAGTACCGGCCGCTGGTCGGACCGGCCGACAGGTTCGTGCTGAGGCCGGCCTGGCTGAACGCGTCCGGCACGAAGTTGCCCGACTCGTTGCGGTGCTCGAATCCGGCCGCGACGCCGAGATCGCCGGCCGGCAGCGTGAACACCGAGCCGGTGACGTTCGCGGTGTAGTCGACTTCCTTCGTGCGGCCGGTGTCGTGGTAGTACGGGAACAGGAACTGCTGCAGCTCCTTGTTGCCGGTCAACGAGCCGCTGCCGACCTGGCCGGCGCCGTAGAGCGGGTTCCACGGAATGCACGATCCCGGCGTCGCGCCGTACGGAATCGGCGCGTCCGGCGTGCCGCAGGTGACGCGGCCCGTGGTCGGATCGAGGAACGACGGGCCGAGCGCGAGCGACAGCGCGGACAGGCTGAAATCGCCGCGCGAGATCTTCAGCAGGTCGTTCGTGTTGACGTAGCCGCCGACGTCCCAGTTCCAGGTGTGGTCGCCGACCTGGAAGTCACCCGAGAACGTGCCCGAGAAGCGATACGTCTGCAGGTCGCTCTGCGTCGTGCGCGGCACTTCCCAGCCGCGCCGGAAGAAATAGATGTTGTGATCGTCGATCAGCGGATTCGTCGTGTCCGGATGCAGGTCGTGATAGACGGTTCCGAACGGGTTGTAGTAGCTGTCCGGCGAAAGGCCGATGTACGGCGAGTTCGGCGTCAGCTTGAACGCCGGCTGGAACGGATAGCCGGCGATCTGCTGCTTCGTCGAGCGCTTGTTGTACAGGATGTCCGAGCTGAATTTGATGTGGTCGGTGATGTCGTAATCGCCGCTGACGAACAGCGAATGACGCTCGATGCCGGTCTGCAGGAACATCTCCTGGTTCGCGTTCGACAGGTCGCTCGTGCCGCCGGCCGAGTTCGTGCCGTGATAGTCGTTCAGATTGAACGGATCGCCGCCGGGATTCAGCGTGCACAGGATGCCGATCGGATCCGCCGCGCCGGTGCCCTGCCCCGGACAGCCGCCTCTGGGGAAGAAGAACGCGCCGTACTGCGTCGCCAGCGACCAGCCGTCTTCCGGATGCCGGAAGCTCGACGGATACGCGCTGTAGGCGCGGTTCCGCGCCATGACCGGGTCCTGCTTCGAATATTCGGCGCTGACCGTGATCGAGCCGCGCTCGTTGTGCGAGCCGAGCGTCATGCTGTAGGTCTGCGTGTCGCCGTCGCCCTGGTCGAACTGGCCGACGTAGGAATCGAACTCGGCGCCGTCGTAGTGGCTGCGCGTGATGACGTTGATCACGCCCGCGATCGCGTCCGAACCGTAGATCGACGACGCGCCGTCCTTCAGCACCTCGACGCGCTCGACCGCGGCCAGCGGAATCTGCGAGAGGTCCTGCAGGCCGCTCGTGTTCGCGCCGAGGCGCTTGCCGTTCAGCAGCACGAGCGTGCGGTTCGGGCCGAGGTTGCGCAGATCGATGTAGTAGCCGCCGACGTCCTCACCGGAGGCCAGCGCCATCGACTTGCTGATCGGCGGCGAGCCGGCCTCGGTCAGGTTCTGCAGGATGTCGGCGACCGAGTTGAAGCCCTGGTGCTCGATCGCGGTGCGGTCGAGCACGACGATCGGCTGAGCGGTCTCGACGTCGGCCTTGCGGATGCGCGAACCGGTGACCGTGACCGTCTCGAGCTGCTGGCCGCTCTGGTCTTGCGGCGCGTCCTGCGCGAGTGCGGGCGCCGCCGCGGACGCGAGAGCGAGCGTCGCGCCGGCGGCCCCGCAGGACCCGAGTCCGCGTCGAATCGCCTCTCGGAGCAGAGTATTGGACATGCTGAGTTCTCCCATCGTGAAGTAACGGAACCGCCGCGGGGCGCAGCGTCGTGCCGAGAGAAACTTAAGAAAACGTGAAGCGGGCGCGTTGCCTCAGATGGGCGAGCCGCGTTGCCGCGATTGCGCGTTCGACGTTCGCGCTTGCACCGGCAACGACGGCGCCGCCGCGCCGCGGCGCACGGCGCCGGCCGTCGTGCCGAAGTGCTGGCGGAACAATCGCGAGAACGCGCAGCGGTTCTCGAAGCCGCTCGCCAGCGCGACTTCCGCGATCGCGAGCGGGCTCGCGCGGAGCAGCCGGCGCGCGCGTTCGAGGCGCTGCCGGACCAGGTACGCGTGCGGCGTCTCCTGATACGCGGCGCGGAACGCGCGAATGAAGTGCCACGGCGAGTAGCTCGCCATGCGCGCGAGCGCCTCGTTGTCGATGTCGAGGTGACAGTTCGCGGCGAGGTAGTTGCGCACGCGCTGCAAGCGCACGAACACCTGGCGGCGCTGTGCGTAGGTCCGCCCTGGGCAGCGCGCGATCGCGTCCTCGAACGGCTGCTGCAGCGCGAGGACGCGGTCGATCACGACCTCGACCGCGGCCGCCGACGAGCCGTCCGCCGCGGCGCGCGCGAGCGCGACGCCGCTGCGGCGCAGCGCGCGGTCCGCGGCGTGCCGCGCCGGCAGCAGCAGCGGCTCCGGCGTCGGAATCTCGAGCAGCGCGCCGAGCGCGCCGCGCCACGCCGCGCCGGTGCCGAGCACCGCGATCCAGAGCGCGTTGCCGCGGCCGACCGCGTGCACGCGCGGCTCGGCCTCGGCGACGCGGAGCTCGCCCGTGTGCAGCACGCTGTCCGTGCTGAGGCCGAACTGCAGCCGCCCGCGCAGCGGCATCCAGAGGCCGGCGAGCGGCGCTTCGACGCGCAGCACGCCGCCGCGGCCGCCGCCGACGACGACGGCGAGCGCGGCCGCGCCGGCGTTCGCGAGCGACTTCTCCGTGAGCTCGAGGCTGCCGCCGTGAGCGACCTGCAGGTTGACGGCGTGCATGCGACCTCCGCGATCGACGACGGCCTTCGTCATAGGCGCGGCGGCACGCGGCGGTCAGGACGTTTCGCCGAAATCGCGCCGAAATCTTGCCGTGGCGGCGACGAACGGCGGCGGATCAACACGTTGCGTTTCGCATCTGCCTGCGTCGAGCGCGCGGCGCGGCGGCGCGAACTCGACGAATTCGGCGCGCGGCGGCGCACGACGCGGGCCGGCACGCACGCGCAGCCGAGCGCGCACGATCCGCAACGGCGCGGACGCGACGTGCCGCTATGCTCGATGCGGCCCCGATACCGCCGCAGGATGCCGATGACTCCGCTCACCTGGACCGCCCTCGCCTCGCTGCTCGTGCTGTCCGACGGCGCGTCGGCGGCGGCGTGCACCGCGCGCAGCGCGGCGGCGGATCGGCTGCACCTCGTCGAGCTGTACACGAGCGAAGGCTGCAGCTCGTGCCCGCCGGCCGAGCGCTGGTTCAGCCGGCTGCGCGACCAGCCCGCGCTGGTCGGCCTCGAGTACCACGTCGACTACTGGGACTCGCGCGAATGGCGCGATCCGTATGCCGACGCGCGCTTCACCGAGCGCCAGAAGCGGCTCGTCGAGCACGACCGCACGCACGCGCAGGTCTACACGCCGCAGATCGCCGTCGACGGCCGCATCTGGAAGGAATGGCCGAAGGGACGGCCGCCGGAGCCCGCCGCCGCGGACGCGCCGACGCTCGCGCTCGAGGTCGAGCGCGGCGCGACGCTGCAGGCCCGCGTCGACGCGAGCGCCGCGAGCGGCGCCGACTATCGCGTCTACGTCGCGCTCGCCGAGAACGGGCTGTCGAATGCGGTGACCGGCGGCGAGAACCGCGGTGCGAAGCTCGCGCACGATCAGGTCGTGCGTGCGTTCGCCGGACCGCTGCCGCTCGGCCACACCGACGTCGAGCTGACGCCGCCCGCCGGCGTCGATCTCGCGCAGTCGACGCTGGTCGCGTTCGCGCAGAACGAGCGCGACGGTACCATCGCCCAGGTCGTGCGCGTGCCGCTCGCCGGGTGCGCGAACTAGGTCCGCGTACACGATCCGCGACGTGCGTACGCATCGCCGGCGAGCGGCGCGCGCCGCGCACGAGCGCCGGCCGGTCTCGCGTCGCGCCGCCCTGCATCGCGCGTCGACCCTGGCGGACCGCGCGCGCGGCGCCTGCCTGCACGCATGCACGCAGATGGCATCGTCGCTCCGCGCCGAGCCGTTGCCCTCGGCGATGCCGAGATCGACGCGTGCCGTCGCGATCGGTCGCTCCGATGCGCACCGCGCGGCGCGCGGGCGCCGCGGCGCTCGCCGAGCCGCGCGGACGCGGAAAAAAAAGACGGACCCCAGGGTCCCGATCCTGGTGGTCCGCCGAGGGTCGTACTTCGATGCTGTGACGCATCTGCCCCGTTGGAAGGGCGAGCGCAGTCTGCCGCGCTCGGGTTCCCGGCGCGTTGCAGGAAGCCGTGACGTGCGTTACGGAAATTGCGGGTCCGCCGCATTCGGGCGGCGCCGCTCTGCGAGGTGTCGCGCGCACGTTCGCGGCGATGCGCCGCGAGCGGCACGTCCGCGATCCGGATCAGTCGCGGACCGAACGCCGCAGCGTGAACGCGCCGACGTCGATGTCCTCGGTACGCACCTTCGAGACGATGACGCGGTCGTGCGCCGGCGTGACCGCGAAGCGCGCGTCGCGCAGCTCGGCCGAGAGCCGGCCGAGCTCGGTGTCGCTGCCGGACGCCGGATCGAACCGGCGCAGCTCGCCGGGCGCGATCGACAGGCCGCGGACGTACCAGATCGCGCCGTCGACGACGCTCCAGGCGTCCATCATGATCGAATTGATCGCCGACGTGACGAACTGCTCGGGCCCGCCGTCGAAACCGCGACGGAACAAGCCGCGCAGCGCCGTCTTCGTGTAGTAGACCGTGCGCGACGCGCGGTCGACGTCGACGTGCTCGACGCCGCTCGCGAGCACGTCGCGGCGCTCGCCGGGCCGACCCGCGTCGCGCACCGCGACGAGCTCGTCGCTCATGCCGGACTTGCCGACCAGCATCAGGAAGCTGTCCGGATCGGGACCGTAGATGCCGTACAGCACGCGCTCGGCGGGAGCGCCGACGACGCGCTGGCGGCGACTCGCGAGATCGATCTCGACGAGGTGCGACGCGTCGGCGTTGCGCGCGACGGCGAGCAGCGCCTTGCCGTCGGGCCGCCAGCTCGGCGACAGCGCGATCGCGCCGGCGAATTCGGTCACCGGCAGCGTCGTGTCGTTCGCGAGATCGTGCACCCAGAGCTGCTGCGAGCCGCTGCGGTCGGAGACGAACGCGAGCTGCCGGCCGTCCGCGGACAACGCCGGCTGGCCGTCGTTGCCGGTCGACGCGGCGAGGAAACGCGCGCCGGCGACGTCGGCCGTGCCGAGCGGGAACTCCGCGAGCGCGCTCAGCGTGCGCGGGATCTCGTAGACGACGAGATCGCCGCTGCGCGCCGCATCCGGATATTCGGCCGGACCGACGTCGAGGCGCTGCGGCTCGCCGCCGGCGAGATCGACCGCGTAGAGCTCGAAGCGGCCGCTGTGGCCGGCCGAGAACACCAGCGCGCTGCTGTCGGCGGTCCAGGTGTAGCCGCGGATGCGCGTCGCGAGCCGCGTCAGCGGGCGCACGTCGCCGCCCGACGCGGGCATGACCATCAGGTCGCTGTACGGCGCGAGGCCGCGCCGGAACGCGAGCCAGCGTCCGTCCGGCGAGTAGCGCGCCTCGAGATCCTGGTCGCGCGGCGTGTGCGCGTAGCGCAGCGGCGTCTTCGCGCCGCTGGACAGATCCCAGGTCAGGAGCGCGACCTCGCCGCCTTCGTCGACGCGGCCGGCGGTGACGAGGCCGCTGCCGTCCGGCGTCCAGTCGAAGTAGTTGAAGATGTAGTTCTCGCATGGGCCGACCTCGCGCTCGTTGCCGCCGAGGCTCGGCACGACGAAGATCGCGCAGCGGTCCGGCGTGAAGCGCTGGAACGCGATCCGGCTGCCGTCCGGCGACCACACCGGCGCGGACGAGTGTTCGGTCGGCGAGTCGCCGATGTCGATCTCGCGCGACGGCTCGACCGCGCGCACGACGACGCGCTGCAGACCGGTCGACGGATTCGCGTGGCTGTAGGCGACGCGCGTGCCGTCCGGCGAGAGATGCGGCCGGTATTCGCCGCCCGGGTCCGAGGTGATCGAGTGCAGGTCCGTCGCGCGCCAGGCGCGCTCCGTCGCCGCCGTGCGTTCGCGCGCGAAGCGGAACGCGACGCCGACCAGCACGAGCACGGCGATCACGGCGAGCGCGACGGCGGCGGCGGCCGCACGGCCGCGCGCATGGCGTACCGGCATCGCGGCGGGCGCCCGATCGGCGCCGGCCTCGACGGCGAGCTCGCGCGCCGCGCCGGCGTCGGCGACCGCGGGCTCCGGCACGAGCGCATCGAACGTACCGCCGAGCCCCGCGGCGTCGAGTACGAACACCGGCGCGATCAGCCGATAGCCGACCTTCGGCACGGTTTCGATGTAGCGCGACGGCTTCGCGTCGTCGGCGAATGCGCGGCGAAGCTCCTTGACCGCCTGCGTCAGCACGTCCGGGGTCGGGCAGCGTCCCTTCCAGACCGCGTCGAGCAGGCGGTCGCGCGTGACCGTGTCGCCGGCGTTGCGCACGAGCTCGAGCAGTACCGCGACGGCCTTGCTGGTCAGGCGCGGCAGCTCCGGACGCGTGACGACCTTCAGCGCGCCGACGTCGACGACGTGCTCACCGACGCGCAGGCGCAGGTTCGGCTCGGCAAGCAGCGCGTCGGCGTCCACGCCGGCCGGAACGTGAAGGTTCATGGCGATTGCAACCGCTGCACGTGTCGCCCCCTGCGAAATGCCGCGGGCCCCGCGCGGCGGTTTCTACGTAGGCCTTCGTATACATCGTCCGGGTCACGAAGGCAATCTTTCCTGCACCGGAACCGCGCCGGGCGGAGCGCCGAGCGGCGGCAGCGGGCAGTGCAGTGAGGCGCGATCGCCCGCAGCAGCTCGGCCTCGGCGGCGCACAGCGCACCGTCGGCGGCGACCGCGCGCGTGAGTGCGCGCACGGGCAGTTCCTCGCCGGCCGGAGCGAGCCGATCGAGGCGCGGCAGCGCGCGATCGAGCGCGTCCACCCACGAGGACGGCGGCGCGTACGCGATCGTCGCCGCGGGCAACGCCTCGAGCAGGCCGAGCGCATAGGCGCGGCGCGCCGCCTCGACGTCGGCGTGGCCGTGCGCGGCGAGGACCGCGAGCACGTCGCGGACGTCGTGCTCGACCTCGATCAGCTTCGATGCGCCGGCCGGCGGCGTGCGCGCCGGGTCGGGCGTGCCGAGCACCTGCACGTTGATCAGGCGCGCGAGGCAGTACTCGGCGAGCGTCACGCGCCCGTCCGCGTCGATCAGCTCGCGCAGCGCGATGCGGAACGTCGTCAGCTGCGGCCGCGGCCGCCGTCGCAGCGCCGGAAACGCGAGCGCCGCGAGCGGCAGCCGCTGCATCGGATGCAGGCCGGCCGAGGCCTCCACGAGCACCTCGACGAGCGCACGCGTACCGTCGTCGTAGCGCGCACCGATCTGCGCGAGCTGATGCGCGCGCAGGCGCCGCGCGCGAGCCTGGTGCTCGAATAAGCTCATCGGCCGTAGTCACCTCGGGTCACGCCTCGCCGCCGCGGCCGCGCGCCGACACGCGACCGCTTCGACCGTGCCGGTCGCGGCGCGGTGCCGGCGGCGCGCGCAGCGTGCACGACGCCGGGCTCAGGTGAACGCGACCTTCGGCACTCCGCGCTTGGCCTCGGATTCGATCGGCAGCGGCTCGGCCGGCGAGAACGCGAACAGGTTCGCGAGCAGCGAGCCCGGAAACTGCTCGCGGCGGTTGTTGTAGCTCATGACCGCGTCGTTGTACGCCTGACGGGCGAACGCGACCTTGTTCTCGGTCGAGGTCAGCTCCTCGCTGAGCTGCATCATGTTCTGGTTCGCCTTCAGGTCCGGATACGCCTCGGACAGCGCGAACAGCCGGCCGAGCGTCCGCGTGACCGCGTCGTCGGCGCCGGCCAGCTGGCGCATCGCTTCCGTGTCGCCGGGATGCGACTTCGCCGCGGCGAGGCCGGACAGCGCCGAATCGCGCGCCTGGATCACGGCTTCGAGCGTCTCGCGCTCGTGCTTCAAATAGCCCTTCGCGGTCTCGACCAGGTTCGGGATCAAGTCGTAGCGGCGCGTCAGCTGCACGTCGATCTGCGCGAACGCGTTCTTGTAGCCGTCGCGCGCGCTGATCAGGCCGTTGTAGAGGCCGATTCCGTAGAAGCCGGCGACGACCACGATCGCGAGCAGAACGATCAAGCTCATGTTTATTTCTCCTGCGCGATGCGGATAGAATCGAGGCGATTTTGAGCATAGCAGCCGGGCGATCCGGGTTGTTCCCGCTCGGAGCGGCTGCGCGAGCCGTCCGGTTTCGCATTCGCTGCGATGCCGGGGCCACGGACCGGCAGCACGATGACTCGCGCATCGCGTCTCCGATTCGGACGCATCGAACTCGCCGGATTGCGCAACGCGAGCCGCCCGCGGCTCCGGAGATCGCATTGAGCAGTACCGCGCGCATCCTGATCGTCCTCCTCGCGGCCTGCGCAGCCGCCTGGTCCGCCCCCAGCGGCGCCGCCGCCAAGAAGCCGAAGGCCGACGCGCGTCACGCGCCGGCCGCATCGGCGCGCGCCAAGCCGTCGGCGAAGGCGCCGGCCACCAAGCCGCCGGCCGCGAAGGCCACCGCCGCGAAGAAGAAGACTTCGGCCGCGGCGACGCGGAACGGCGCCGCGGCCGGAGCGCGCCGCGGCAAGGTCGTGATCCGCGCGCGCACGGCGCAGGCGCCGGCGCCGATCGCGATTCCGGTCGTCGATGCGCACAAGGCGCACGACGCGACCGCGATCGCGCGCGAGTTCGACCGCTGGCTCGACGGCATCGAAGCGTCGAACGACGTCTCCGGCCTCGCCGCCGCGGTCGTCAAGGACGACCGCGTCCTGCTCGAGCGCGGCGTCGGCTACGCGAACTGGAGCACGCGCGAGCACGTCTCCGCGGACACGGTGTTCCGCCTCGCCTCGCTGTCGAAGGCGTTCGCGACCGCGCTGACCGGCGTGCTCGTCGAGGACGGCGTGCTCGGCTGGGACACGAAGGTCGGCGACCTGCTGCCGACGTTCGCGCTGAGCGACGTCGACGGCAGCCGCAAGCTGACCGTGCGCGACATCCTGAGCCACCGCGTCGGGCTCCCGCACAACACCTACGACAACCTGCTCGAACAGGACGAGCCGTACGAAGTGCTCGTCGACCGCCTCAAGGAAGTGCCGCTGGCGTGCCCGGTCGGCGACTGCTACGGCTACCAGAACGTCGCGTTCAGCCTGATCGGCGACGTGACCTACGCGGTGACCGGCGACTTCTACTATCACCAGGTCGAGAAGCGCATCTTCCATCCGCTCGGCATGAAGACCGCGACGTACGGCCGCGACGCGCTGGAAAGCTCGAAGAGCTGGGCGCGGCCGCACCGACGCGCCGGCGGCGGCTGGGCGCCGTTCGTGCCGAAGGAGAACTACTACCACGTGCCGCCCGCGGCCGGCGTCAACGCGAGCATCCACGACATGGAGCAGTGGCTGATCGCGCAGATGGGCGGTCGCCCGGACGTGCTCTCGCCGACGCTGCTCAAGAACCTGCACACGCCGCTGGTCGAGACCGAGCGCGAGAAGCACGCGTCGCCGTGGCGGCGCGGCCGCCTGCGCGACGCGCGCTACGCGCTCGGCTGGCGCATCTACGACTACGCCGGCACGACGCTCGTGTTCCATGCCGGCGCGGTGCAGGGCTATCGCGCGATGATCGCGTTCCTGCCCGACTACAGCTTCGGCGCGGTCATGCTGTGGAACTGCGAATCCGGGCTGCCGGTCGGACTGATGCCGATGCTGCTCGACCGTTATCTCGGCCTGCCCGAGGTCAACTGGGCCGGCATCGACGAGGGCGACAGCTCCGATCTCGCCGGCGGCGGCTGAGCGCGGCGCGATCGTCGCGGCGGCGCGCGATGCGCCGCCCGGCGCCGCGTGCCAGCCGGGGGCCTACTCCAGCTTGAACTCGATGCGGCGGCGCAGCCGGCTCGCGACCGGCTGTCCGTGGTCGAGACGCGGCTCGAACTTCGCGTCGGCGATCGCGCGCAGTGCCTCCCGATCGAACACGCCGGGCGGACGCGCCGTGACGACGCGCGCGTTCTGCACCGCGCCGTCGGCCGCGACCGTGAACTCGACCTCGACCCATCCGCTCGTGCGGTTGCGCACGGCCGAGGCCGGATACGACGGACGCGGCGGCGTGACGACGACCACTTCGCGCGACTCGCCGGCCGGCGC
>DASWOS010000122.1:0-17576 GCA_036398645.1 Dokdonella sp.
CGCCGAATGCGAGCTCGCGCGCGGCCGCCGCGCCGAAGCCGCGGCGCTCGTCGCGCGCGCGCGCACGATCGACGCGCACCATGCCGCGCTCGCCGCGCGCTATCGCGAGCCGCTGCGACGGCTCGACGGCGCGCTCGCTACGGCCGACGCACCGGCGCTCGCGAAAGCCGGCGCGCCGCCGCGCCGCCGCCGGTCGCCGTGAGCGACGACGGCCGGCGCTCGCGGGACATCGGCGACGGCTTCGGCGTTCACGTTGTCGACGAGAAAAGGGAACCCGCTGCACGGCGCGACGCGTTCACCCGCGGCCGTAGCAGCGGCTTCGACCGCGACTTCCGCCGCGGCGGCCGTCGACGCACGACGGACGCCGACGCAGCGGCGGCCTCGAGACGCGCGCGACTCGGCTCAGGTGCCGAGCGCCTCGTAGAGCAGCGCCTTCGCGAGCGCCCAGTCGCGCTGCACGGTGCGCTCGGTGACGCCGAGCGCGAGCGCGGTCTCCTGCACCGAGTAGCCGGCGAAATAGCGGCACTCGACGACGCGCGCGACGCGCGGCGAGGTGCGCTCGAGCGTGCCGAGCGCCTCGTCGAGCGCGAGAATGCGCTCGTCGCTCTCGCTCAACACGTCGACCTCGTCGATGTCGAGCGGCGTCTCGCCGTCACCGCGCTTGCGGCGCTGGCGCATGCGCGCGTAGGTCACGAGCGCCTGGCGCATTGCGAGCGCGGCGGTGTTCAGGAAGTGCGCGCGGCTTTCGAAACCGCCGTGCTTGGCGAGCTTCAGATACGCCTCGTGCACGAGCGCGGTCGTGTTCAACGTCGCGCCGGGGCTGCCGGTGCGGCGCCGCTCGCGGCGCGCGAGCCGCTGCAGGTCCGCATAGAGCACCTGCACGAGCAACTCGGCCGCATGATCGTTGGAAAGACGCGTCGGCTCCGACATGGCCCATTGTGCAAGAAATCCGACCGGCGCGAGACGGCGGCGCGGATCCGCCGCCGCGTGACGGACGAGCCCGCTTCGAAACCGGCCGCCGCGCCGGGCTCTGCTGATCCGGCTGCCGATCGTCGGCGCCGCCGCGGGCTTGGGGTCGTGCGCGCGGATTCGCGCGACCGTGCGGCGCCGCCGCGCCGCGGACCGCGCTAATCGCCGCGCGATGCGACCGCCGCGTCGGTCGCGCGCGGTACGCCGTAATCGGCGAGGATGCGATCGATCGCCGGGCGCTCCGTCGCGAGCGCCGCGTCGATCTCGGCCTTCAGCGCGGCGTCGCCCTTGCGCACGCCCATCGAGATGTCGAATGCCATCGGCCAGGCCGGGCCGTCCGCCGCCGGCGTCGGCACGAGGCGCAGCGGCGTCTTCGCGCGCCGCGCGTAGTAGCCGGCGGCCGGTCCCCATACGATCGCGAGGTCGACGCTGCCGTCGGCGACCGCGTCGACGATCGGCGATTGCGACTCGCGGCCGTCGGCGCCGTAGATCATGAAGCCGCGCACGTTCGTGGTGATGCCGCGCCGCGCGAGCGCGTGCGCGGGCGGCGTGTTCGTCGCGTCGTTGCCGATCATCTGCACGCCGATCCGCAACGTACGCAGGCGCGGATCGTCGAACGAAGCGACGTCGAGATTCGCGTCGCGCCGACTGACGAACACGTAGCTCGAGCGGTAGTACGGCGCGGTCGTCGCCATCGTTTCGACCGCGCTCGCGACGCCGGGCCAGAGGTCGCACACGCCGGCGCCGAGCGTGTTGCGCGCGAAGCCGCGGCGCTGCGACCACCAGGTGTATTCGACGCGCGCGCCGAGCGCATGCGCGACGCGTTCGACGATCGCGTTCTCGAAGCCGGCCTCCGCACGATTCGAGAACGGCAGGTTGTCCGGATCGGCGCAGACGCGCAGCGTGCGTGGCGCGGGCGCCGCCGCGGCGTGCGCGAAACCGGTCGACGCGAGCGCGAGCACGACGCCGAGCGCCGCGGCCGCGCGCGCGCGGCCGGCGGCATACGTCACGGCTTCTTCTCCGGCGTGCCGCCCTGCTCCGCCGGCAGATCGACGATCGCCGGCGACGGCGCATCGATCGTGTGCGCGGCGCCGTCCGGTACCGGCGGCGGCGGCGTGGTCGGCAGCGGCTGGCCCGCTGCCTCGCGTCCGGCCGCGCGGATGTACGCGGCGAGCTCCCAGATCTCGGTCGAGGACAGCTTCGCGCCCCAGGCCGGCATGCCGTTCGGCCGGCCCTGGTAGATCGACGCGTAGATCTGGTCGATATGGTCGCCGTAGATCCACTGCGAGTCGATCAGCGACGGTCCCATGCCGCCGGCACCGTGGAAGTGGCAACCGGAGCAGTTGTACCAGTCGAACAGGCGCTTGCCCTCGGCGATCGCCTGCGGCTCGCCGTCGTACGTCGCGCCGGTCGGATCCGCCGCCGGCGGCGCGCCGCCGCCGGGGAACAGCGTCGAGACCGCGGTGCCTTGCGTCGACGGCCGGTCCGGCGGCGCCTGCTCGACGCTGGTCGCCGCGTGACGGTCGCACGCGGCGACGCCGAGCGCGAGCGCCGCGACGAGCGCGCCGCGGCGGACCGCCGCCTCACGAATGCGGGAGCGCGAACACATAGAGCGTGCCTCCGGGAGTCGTCCTGAGCTTCAGGTCCGGCACCGCGCCGACGAAGCCGAGCGCGCCGCTCGGATCGCGCGGGTCGAGGTCGCCGGCGACGATCGCGCCGGACCAGCCGCCGACGCCGGACATGACCGCGACGTATTCGTGCCCGTCCGGGCCGCGATACGCGATCGGCTGGCCGATGACGCCGGACGAGGTCTTGAAGCGCCAGAGCAGGTCGCCGCTGTTCGCGTCGATCGCCTTGAACCAGCCGTCCATCGTGCCGTAGAACACGACGTCGCCGGCGGTCGCGAGCGCGCCGCTCCAGACCGGCAGATCCTCCTTGATCTGCCAGACCGCCTTGTGCGCGGCGACGTCCCACGCGGTGAACGCGCCGCGGTTGCCGCCGGGCCCGGGCTTCATGACGACGTTCGCGCCGACGTACGGCGTGCCGGCGATGTAGTTCGCCTGCATGCTCTCCCAGTCCATGCACAGGTTCTCGTGCGGGATGTACAGGAACCCGGTGCGCGGCGAGTACGCCGACGGGTTCCAGTCCTTCGCGCCGGATGCGGTCGGACAGATGTCGCGCACGAGCTTGCCGAGCGGCGTCTCCTTGTCCGGATTGATCGTCGGCCGGCCGGTCTTGAGGTCGACGCCGAGCACCGAGTTCGTCGGTCCGTAGACGTCGGCCGCGATGACTTCGCCGGTCGTGCGGTCGAGCATGTAGAGATACCCGTTGCGGTCCGGATGCAGCAGCACCTTGCGCGGCTTGCCGTCGATCGCGAGGTCGAGCAGCACGTTCTCGTTGATGCCGTCGTAGTCGTGCTGGTCGTGCGGATTCATCTGGTAGTACCACTTCGCCGCACCGGTGTCCGGGTCGCGCGCGAACACGCCGTTCGTCCACTTGTTGTCGCCGGGGCGCTGCGAGCTGTTCCAGGGGCCCGGGTTGCCGACGCCGTTGAAGATCAGGTTCAGGTCCGGGTCGTAGGAGATCCAGCCCCACATGCTGCCGCCGCCGATCTTCCACGCGTCCGGCGGCCAAGTCGTCATGCCGAGGTCCTTGCCGCGGTCCGAGGCGTAAAACGGGCGGAAGTCGTCGCCGATCAGCACGTCCCGGTCCGGCCCGGTGTGGAACGCCTTCCAGGCGACCTTGCCGGTGTCGGCGTCGAGCGCGGTCAGCCAGCCGCGCACGCCGAGCTCGCCGCCGGAGTTGCCGACGAGCACTTTGCCCTTGACGACGAGCGGCGCCATCGTGATCGTCTCGCCGCGATTGATGTCGGCGAGCTGCGTTCGCCAGACCGGCTTGCCGGTCTCGGCGTCGACCGCGATCGTGTTGCCGTCGAGCGTGTTGAAGATGATCTTGCCGTTCCAGTACGCGGCGCCGCGGTTGACGACGTCGCAGCAGGCGACGCCCTGCGACGCGCGCGCGGGCTCCGGCTTGTACGACCACTTGAGCGGCGCGCCGGGCCGGGTGAGGTCGAGCGCGAACAGGATGTTCGGATACGCCGAGACGATGTACAGCGTCGTGCCGACCACGAGCGGAGCGGCCTCCTGCCCGCGCGGCACGCCGGTCGAGAACGTGAACGCGACTTCGAGGTTCTTCGCGTTGCCGTGGTCGATCTCGTGCAGCTCCGAATAGCGCGTCGACGCGTAGTTCTTCGCCGGCATCGTCCATTGGCCGTCATCCGGCGGCGCGGCGCTCGCCGGCGGCACCGGCTTCGGCGCGGGCGTCTGCGCCGCCGCGCCGGCGGCGACCGCGACGGCCAGCGCGGCGGCGGTCATGCGTTTCGTCTGCGAACCTCTCATCGGTCTTCGATCCCGTTTGGCAAGCGTTCGCGCCGGCTCAGCCGGCGCACCGCGGCGGCAGCGACAGCATCACGATCGAAAACGCGATCGCGACGAGGAACAGGCCGCTGCTGAAGATTCCGCACATCGCGAGCGCGCGGCTGCGCTGCGCGTGGCGCGCGCGAGCCGTGTCGTGCAACGCCGCGCGCGCGATGCGGTGCTGGCGCAGCGCGACCACGAGCCCGGCGAACGCGACGACGGCGCAGAACACGGCGACCGCGCCGAGCGGCACGCGCCCGACCGCGCCGCCGACCTCGGCGACGCCGCGCGTGAAGCACGACGACGCCGCGAGCGCATAGCTCGCGACGACCTGCACCGCCCAGGCCAGCGGTGCCGCGAACAGGCCGAACATCAACAGCGCCGCGCGGCCGAGCGGCGGGCGCATCATCGTCTCGATCGGGCGCTCCGCGGCCATCACCATAACCTCGGCACGAGATAGAACGTCGCGAACACGAACAGCCAGACGACGTCGACGAAATGCCAGTACGCCGCGCCGATCAGCATCGGCACGTGGCGCTCGCGATCGAGATAGCCGGCCGCGCACCAGACGAAGACGAGCGCGAGCGCGACGATGCCGGCGGCGACGTGCGCCATGTGGAAGCCGGTGATCGTGAAGTACATCGAGCCGTATGCGCCGCTGCGCATCGAATACGGCTTGGTCTTCCATTCGAAGATCTGGATCGCGGTGAACACGACGCCGAGCACGAGCGTCGCCGCGAGGCTCGCCAGCGCGACGCCGCGCGCGCCGCGGCGCACGCCGCGTTCGGCGAGCCAGACCGTCGCGCTGCTCGCGAGCAGGATCAGCGTGTTCGGCAGCGCGAGCCCGAGCGACGGCGTGCGCTCCGGCAGCCACGACGGGCCGAGCTGCACGAACACGTAGTAGTACGAGAACAGCAGGTACGCGAACAGCGCGCCTTCGGTCGCGATCAGCGTGACGAGCCCCCACCAGCCGATGCTGCGGCGGCCGGCGCCGCCGACCGGCACGCGCTCGCCGAGCACGACCGCGCTCATCGCGGCGCTCCGGCGACTTGCGCCAGCTCGCGGCGCGGCCACAGCCAGGCGATCGTCGCCGCCGCGGTCAGCAGCGCGCCGGCGACGACGAGCCAGGCCGCGCCGAGCAGCAGGCCGACGAAGCCGGCCGACAAGCCGACCGTCAGCACGAACGGCGACAGCGTGTCGCCCGGCATCTTGACCACGAGATCGAGCTCGGCGTCGAGCGCGCTCGTCGCAAGCGTCTCGCGGCCCTCGGTCAGCACGAGCTCCGTGCGCAGGCGCGAGCGCTCGCCGTCGGCAGCCGTCACCGGCTCCCACAGCGGGTGCCGCGACGCGATGATCGGGATCGTCGCGAAGTTGTACGACGGCGGCGGCGACGGCACCGACCATTCGAGCGTCGGCGCGTCCCACGGATTCGCGCCGGCCGGCGCGCCGCTGCGCAGCCCGCGCGCGATGTTGACGAGCAGCAGCAGCACGCCGACCGCGAACACGAACGAGCCGACCGAGGTCACGAGGTTCAGCGTGTCCCAGCCGTAGCCGGCCGGGTACGTGTAGATGCGGCGCGGCATGCCGAGCAGTCCGGTCACGTGCATCGGCAGGAACGCGAGATTGAAGCCGACGAACATCGTCCAGAAATTCCAGCGGCCGAGCCGTTCGTCGAGCAGGCGGCCGGTCATTTTCGGGAACCAGAAGTAGAGCCCGCCGACGACCGCGAACAGATTGATGCCGATCAGCACGTAGTGCAGGTGCGCGACGACGAAGTACGTGTCGGTCAGCTGCCAGTCGAGCGGCACCGAGCCGGTCATCACGCCGGACACGCCGCCGATGACGAACAGCACGATGACGCTGACGAAGAACAGGAACGCGGTCGTGCGGTTCGGGCGGCCGCTCCAGATCGTCGCGATCCAGGCGAAGATCGCGACGACGCTGGGCACCGCGATGATGATCGACGCGCCGCTGAAGAACGACAGCGCGAGCGCCGGCAGACCGGTCGCGAACATGTGGTGCACCCAGACGCCGAAGCCGAGCACCATCGTCGCGACGGTCGCGAGCGCGACGAGCTCGAAGCAGACCAGCGGCCGCCGGCACAGCGCCTGCAGACCTTCCGAGGTCATGCCGATCGCCGGCAGCACGATCGCGTAGACCCACGGATGGCCGAACATCCAGAACAGGTGCTGCCAGAGCAGCGGCTGGCCGCCGCCGTCGACGTCGAAGAAATGCGTGCCGGCCTGGCGGTCGAGCCAGAGCAGGAAGAACGCGAGGCTGACCGCCGGCACGACGAGGATGTTCGCGATCGACGCGGTCAGCGTGCCCCAGGTCATGATCGGCACCTTCTCGATCGACATGCCCGGCGCGCGCATGCGCAGGAACGTGACGACGAAGTTGACCGCGCCGACCGTCGTCGACACGCCGAGGAAGATCATGCCGAGCGCGTAGAAGTCCATGTTCAGGCCCGGATTGAAGTCGCGTTCGGCGTACGGCACGTAGTTGAACCAGCCGTCGTTCGGGCCCTGCCCGAGCGCGAAGCCGGCGTACATGAACAGCCCCGCGGCGAGGTACGTCCAGTACGACGCCGCGTTGAGCCGCGGGAACGCCATGTCGCGCGAGCCGAACAGCAGCGGCCACAGGTAATTGCTGAAGCCCGAGAGCACCGGCAGCGCGTACAGGAAGATCATCGTCATGCCGTGCATCGAGAACAGCTGGTCGTACTGTTCCGGCGTCAGCACCTGCTGGTCCGGCTTGGCGAGCTGCACGCGCATGTACAGCGCCTCGAGCCCGCCGGCGACGAGGAACAGGAACGACGTGACGAGATAGCGCTTGCCGATCTCCTTGTGGTCGACCGAGCCGAGCCAGCCGATCAGGCCGGGCTCGGTGCGCCAGGTCTCCTCGAGCACGTCCTCCGCGACGGCGGCGGAATCGAAGGCAGCGGGCAGAACCGTCGACATGGCGCGTTCCTAGTGCAGCGTGAGGAGGTAGGCTTCGATTTCGCCGAGTTCGGCGCCGGAAAGCTGCAGCGTCGGCATGTGGTTACCCGGTTTGATCGCCTGCGGATTCGCCATCCACGCAGCGAGCATCGCCGGCTCGTTCGGCGCGGCGGCGGCCGCGATCGTCTGCCGGCTCATCAGGTGCGTCAGGTCCGGCGCGGTCGAGCCGCCGGCCGCGGTGCCGCGCACGGTGTGGCAGGCGCCGCAGCGGAACTCGAACGCCTGCTCGCCGCGCTGGGCGTCCGGCGTCGCCGCCGCCGCGGCCGGCGCGATCTGCGCATCGAGCCAGCGCGCGAACGCGTCCGGCGTCTCGGCGACGACCTCGAAGCCCATGTGCGCGTGCTGCACGCCGCAATACTCGGTGCACTGGCCGCGATAGCGGCCGGGCTGCGAGGCCTCGATCCAGGTCGTGTTGACCTGCCCCGGCACCGTGTCGGTCTTGCCGGCGAGCGCCGGCACCCAGAACGAATGGATCACGTCGGCGCCGACGAGCTGCACGCGCACGGGCGTGCCGGTCGTGATGTGGATCTCGTTCGCGGTCGTCACGGTGCGCGACGGATCGGCATCGAGATAGCGCACCTTCCACCACCACTGCTCGCCGGTCACTTCGATCGTCAGACCGACCGGCTGCGACGGCGCATTCACGGTCGCGAGCACGCGCACGGTCCAGACCAGCGTGCCGGCGAGCAGGAAGCTCGACGCCGCGACGCCGACGTAGACCCAGGCCACCGCGCGGCCGTCGCCGGTCGCGCTCTGCACGTTCGCGCGCGAGCGCACCAGCGCGACGACGACGAGCACGCAGATCGTCACGACGACCGCGATCGACACGACCAGCAGCGCCCACGTCAGCGGCAGCGTGCGATCCGCACGCGGACCGTACGCACGCAGATACGACAGCGGCTCGGCCGCGCTCGCGCTGGCCGCGACGATCCGGGCGGCGACGCTCGCCGGCATCATGACGCGGCGGCTTCGCTCAGGCGACGCGGCCGCGCGCGCGCGAGACCGGAACGCAGCGCGATCAGCGCGACGACGAGGAACACCGCGCAGCCCGGCACCCACATGATCGCGCCGCCGAGCTGCTGGTCCTGCAGCGCCGTCAATCCCCAGGCGTCGGTGGTCAGGAAATGCGGCGCATAGACCGGCCGCGGCGACAAGGTGAGCAGCGCGCCGAGCAGGCCTTCCTGCGCCGACGAGATCAGGCTCGCGAGCAGGCCGCCGACGAGCGCGTCGTCACGGCGCAGCAGCGTGCTCCAGAGCCAGCACGCGGACGCGAACAGCGTCGCGTGCATCATCCAGTACGCGGCGACGCTCGCGAACGTCGCCGCGTACGCAGCCGGCGCGTGCCAGAACCAGATCGCGGCCGCGAACGCGCCGGCGGCGAGCAACGGATGCGCCGCGCGCGCGGCCGGCGGCACGACGCGAACGCCGAGTCCGGCGAGCGTGACGCGCATCCCGCCGCCCGCGGCGATCAGCGGCGCGGCGAGCAGGGTCAGCACGACGTGCTGCGTCGCGCGCGCGGCGAACAGCGAAACCGACAGTGCGCAGAGCGGCGAGATCAGCACGAAAGCCGCGACCGCCCAGCCGGCGACGAACGCGACGCTCGGCGCGCGCACGCCGGCACCGGACGCGCGCAGCACGCGCGCACCGCGCAGGTACGCGGCGAGCCACGCCGCGAGCAGTGCGAGCACGACCGGATCGAAGCGCCAGCGGTGCCAGATCTCCGCCGGCGACGGCGGCGCTCCGCAGTAGGCCAGTACCACCGGTAACGCGCTCGACACGATGTCTCCTCAGCCCGAAGCGATCCGCGCGTTCCGGATGATTCGTTGTCCGGACGTGCGCTGCCAATGAGGCAAGGACCATGCCGGAACGCCGCAGCGAACCCGTCCGCGGCGTTCCAGTCGAAGCGCAGTCGCCGCGCGCGAAAATTTTCCGGTAGTGCGCAAGAATTACGGTGCGTCGTGGCGACGCACGCGTGCGGCACGGCGTCTCCGCTCGGCCGCCGCACGACGCGTTCGGAACATACCCGGGCGTACGGAAGGACGCGCCATTTTGCGGCGGCGCGAACGCCGCTCCGCGGCCTCGCGCGGCACGCGCGGGCGAGCCGGCATGCCGCTATGCTTTTCATTTTCGCCGCTCGAAACGATCGTGCTGAACCGACTGCAATTGCTGACCATCGAGGACGCGCGTCGCGCACGTGCGCGCTGGCCGCTGCTGCTCGAATCGCCGGCCGTCGATGCCGGACGCGTCGAGCGCACCAGCGACGTCGACGACGCCGCCGAGCTGTTGCGCCGTCATCTGTTCGATGCCGTGCTCGTCGACGGCGCCGACGCCGGCTGCGCCGACGTCGTCGGCCGTCTCTGCGCGGAGTTCCCGCACGTCGCCGTCGTCGCGCTGACCGGCAGCGACGAGCGCGCCGCGATCGACGCGCTCGAAGCCGGCGCGCAGGACGCGCTCGACGTCGACGCGCTCGACGCCGACGCGCTCGCGCGCGCGCTGCGCGTCGCGATCACGCGTCAGCACTTCGACGCCGAGCGCCGCCAGGCCGCCGCGGACCACCGCGTGCTGTTCGACGAGCATCCGTACGCGTGGTTCATCTGCGACCGCCACACGCTGCGCGTGCTCGACGCGAACGAGGCCGCGGTCGCGCTGTACGGCTACTCGCGCGCGGAGTTGACCAAGATGACGCTGCTCGATCTCGGCGCGACCGACGAGCGCGAGCGCATGCTCGAGCTGCTGCGCAGCGCCGACGCGCCGCGACCGACGTCGCGCGACGTGCCGCAGCGGCACAAGGGTGGCCGCGCGTTCTGGGCCGCGCTGGACGTGCGCCACTGCATGCTGCGCGGACGTCCGGCGCTGATGGCGCTCGCGCGCGACGTGACGCTGCGCCGGCGCGCGGTGCGCGCGCTCGAGTTCAGCGAGCTGCGCTTCCGCAAGCTGTTTCAGTACAGCCTCGGCTTCATCTGCACGCACGACATGGAGGGCACGCTGCTGTCGGTGAATCCGGCCGCGGCACGCTCGCTCGGCTATACGCTGGCGGACCTGCTCGGGCGCCGCTTCCCCGAGTTCATGCCGGAGCGCCACCACGCCGCGTTCGCCGAATACCTGCTCCGGATCGCGCAGCGGCGCGAGGACTCCGGCGCGTTCCGGCTCGTCGCCGCCGACGGCCGCGCGTTGATCTGGGAGTACCACAACGTGCTCGACGAGGACGAGGACGGGCAGCCCTACGTGCTCGGCCACGGCCAGGACGTGACCGATCGCGTGCGCTACGCGCGCCGGCTCGAGGACGAGAACCAGCGCGATCCGCTGACCGGCTGCTTCAACCGGCGCGTGCTGCTCGCGCTGGAGCGGCAGCCGGCGGACGCGGCGAGCTGGGGCGCGATCGTCGTCGACCTCGACCGCTTCAAGCAGATCAACGACACGTTCGGCCATGCGCGCGGCGACGAGGTGCTCGCCGCGATGGGACGCTTCCTGATCGACAGCGCCGGCGCGCAGGCGACGGTCATCCGCACCGGCGGCGACGAGTTCGTGCTCGTCGTGCGCGGCGACGCAGCGGCCACCGAGCGGATCGCGCGCGTGCTCGAGCAGAACCGCGGCGCCGCGCCGTCGGCGTTCTCGCTCGGCTGGTCGGTGCGCCACGACGGCGAGGACCTCGCCGCGACGATCCGGCGCGCCGACGCGCATCTGTACGCCGAGCGCGCCGAGCGCGGTCGCTGAGCCGTCCGGCGCTCGCGCGGCGGCGGCGCTCGCGGTCGCCGCGCGCGCTCGGTCGGCGCCGCGCGGCGACCGCCGCGGATGCGAAAAAACGCGGAAAAAACCCCTAGAAAACGCGAGACGCCGGCGCGGGCTGAGGATATGATGCCCGCCGAGCATGCGCTCGATACCGACACCATAAGGAGAATCGTTCGAATGGCTACCCAGAAGAAGGCCAGCGTCAAACCCGTGACCGAAGTGCTGTCGAAGTCCAGCCTGGTCTCGCATCTGTCGACGCAGAGCGGCGCCGAGCCGAAGACCGTGCGCGCGGTGCTGGCCGCGCTGGAAGAGACGATCGCCGGTGCCGTTCACAAGAAGGGAGCTCGGCAGTTCACGCTTCCGGGAATCTTCAAGCTCTCGGCGGTCGCCGTTCCGGCGAAGCCGCGGCGTAAGGGCGTCGATCCGTTCACGAAGCAGGAGCGCTGGTTCGAAGCCAAGCCGGCGTCGGTCAAGGTCAAGATCCGTCCGCTGAAGAAGATCAAGGACGCGGCGCTCTAAGCTCGCGTTCGGCGCGCCGTCGCCCGGCCTCGCGCCGGCGCGACGGCGCCGCCCCCCTGCTCGCTCCGCGCGCCGTCCGCGCGCGACGCGCCGGCCGCGCCGGCGCACGATCCGCCCGATCGCGATCGCGAAGCTTCGACGTCGCCGCCGCGCACGGCGCGGCTCGCGTGGCGCACCGACTGCGTTGCGCGCCGGCATCCACTCGCGAACCTCGTCCGCGTCACGACGACCGCCGCGGCGCGCGCCGCGGCACGGCGCGCGATCGTGCACGTCGGCGTCGCCGAGCGACATCGAGCGGCGCGCGAATTCCGCAATTCTCGTTTCCGTTCGATCGAACGCGCGGGCCGGCTGCCGGCGACGCACCGTGCGGCATCGCACCGGCGTCTTCGACCCGCCGCGTGCAGCGGACGGCAGGCCGCCGGCGGCCTACGCCGGCTGCAGCACGGCCGGCCGCAGCCAGTAGAACGCAACCGCGATGACGACGAGGTACGCGAGCAGGATCAGCGTCCAACCGAGGTTGTGGCGGATCACCGCGCCTTCGTTGCGCACGAAGCGGCTCGTCGACACGCCGACGCTCGCGGTCTGCGGCGCGACCGGCTTGCCGATCTCGGCGCCGACCGAGTTCAGCGTCGGCAGCAGCAGCGGCGGCATGCCGAGCTGCACGCCGACCAGCGACTGGAACTTGCCGAACATCGCGTTCGTCGACGTGTTCGAGCCCGACAGCGCGACGCCGATGAAGCCGAGCAGCGGCGCGACGACGATGAACGCGGTGCCGAGCGAGGAGAAGCCCTTCGCGAGCGACGAGGCCATGCCGGAGAAGTTGAATACGTAGGCGAGCCCGAAGATGAAGAAGCCGACCAGCAGCGCGCCCCACATCTGGTCGAACGTCTTGGCGAAGATGCCGCCGATCTGCGCGACGCGCAGCGCGCCGGTCGCGATCAGCAGGATCGCGACGAGCAGCCACGCGGCGAGGATCGCCGAGCCGCCGACCCACGGCGCGAAGTTGAACGCCGAGGTGATCGTCGCCTGGATCTCCGGCGCGTTCGCGGCGACCTTCGCGGTGAACCAGGTCACCTTCGGCAGCGGCGACCACGGGCCGGTCCACGCCGCGACGACGACGAGCAGCACGACGAACGGCATCCACGCCTGCAGCACGTCGCGCGTGGCGAGGCCGTGCGCGGCACCGACCTTCGCCGCATCGGACGCCGCGTCGATCGGCACGCCGCCGTAGCCGAGCGTCCGCTTCGGCTGCCAGACCTTGAGCAGCAGCAGCAGCGCGGCGAACGCGACGATCGAGCCGCTGATGTCGGGCAGGTACGGACCGAGATACAGCGCGACCGGAAGCTGGCCGGCGACGTAGCCGAGCGAGCCGACGATCGCGAGCGGCCAGCCGTCCTTCAGGCCTTCCTTGCCGGACACGAGATAGATCAGCACCCACGGCGGCAGCAGCGCGAGCACCGCGACGACCGCGCCGATCGAGCCGGACAGCGCGAGCAGCGGATAGCCGGTCACCGTCGCCAGCGCGATGACCGGCGCGCCGAGCGCGCCGTAGGACACCGGCGCGTTGTTCGCGATCGCGGCGACGCGGATCGCGTCGAGATCGCGGATGCCGAGCGAGATCAGGATCGGCGCGACGACCGCCCACGGATAGCCGAAGCCGACGAGCCCTTCGAGCAGCGCGCCGAACGCCCACGCGAACAGCATCGTCTGCACGCGCACGTCGGCGCTGCCCTGCGCGATCAGCCAGCGCCGGAAGTTCTCGAACAGCCCGGTCACGCCGAGCGTGTTGAACAGGATCAGCCCCCAGAACGTGATCCAGTCGACGTTCCAGACGCCGGTCGCCGAGCCGTAGAAATACGAGCGCAGGCCGTCGCCGACCGGCATCTTCCAGACCCAGACCGCGAGCGCGAACGTCACGATCGAGCCGAGCAGCGTCGCCAGCCATGCCGGCAGCCGGAACACCGCGAGCAGCACGAGCAGGAAGACGACCGGGACCAGCGCGACCAGGCAGGTTAGCGCGAGATTGCCGAGCGGATCGATGATCTGCGTGAACATGCCGCCTCCCCTCGAGACGCGCCGCGGTCGATGCGCGGCCGGCGGACCGTAGCACCGGCACGCGTCGCTTTCCTAGCGCGCGCGGATTCGCCTTTAGTCGTAGGTCGCGCGCCGCGCACGCCTCGGCCCCGCGCGCCCCGCCGCGGCGATTTTCGCGTTCTCCTCACGTGCGAACGCGGAAAATCCGGCAAAATGAGCGCTGCGTCACGCTTTCGACGCGCCGCCGACGTCCGTGCACGGCCGCGTCGTTTAAGGTGACGGCGCCGTCGTCGAGGCGCAGCGAGGGGTCCTCGGACATGTCGAAGATCGGTCGTCGCCTGGCCCAGCTGCTGATCGGCCTATGCGCGGCGCTCGCGTTCGCCGGCGCCGCCGACGCGGGCGTCGTCGTCACGACCGACGGCGACACCGCGATCGCGGAGATCTCGCTCGACGACGCGAACGGGCACACCTACACGGCCGAAGTCACGATCACGTTCGACTCGGTGCAGAACCTGTCGCCGCGCAGCCTGAACCTGACCGCCGAGCTCGTCGACCCGAACGACGCCGCGCTCGCGCAGCGGCTGCCGGCCGGGATGTCGCTCGATCCGGCGTTCCCGATGCTGATCACGATCGAGCCGCCGGAGCTGCCGGCGCTGTTCGCGAGCGGCTTCGAGGACCGCGACGGCGGCGGCGTGCTGACGTTCCTGAACACGTACCAGATCGAGGTCCACACCGCGGACCTGCAGTACGCGGACGGCAGCCCGTATCGGCTGCTGAAGGCGCCGGTCGGCGACGCGTTCGACGACGTCACCAGCGACGTGCTCGCCGGCAGCGTGCGCACGCGCGGCCGCGGCGGCGCGTTCTCGCAGTTCCTCGTCGCGAAGGACAGCGCGACGACGCTGGTCCCGCTGCTGCTGACCGCGGTCGGCAAGCTGACCGTGCTGCAGCTCGACGTCGTCGCGGCCGCGCTCGACGACGTGCTGCGCCTCGACCTGCTCGGGCTGATCGCCGACATCAGCGCGGACCTCGTGCTCGTCGTGCTCGACGTGACCGCGGCGCTCGCTTCGCTCGATCAGTTCATCGCCGAGGTCACCGCGCACGCCGGCACGGACATACCGAACGTCTGGAGCGCGGACCACAGCGTCGACAACAAGGCCGGTCAGATGCTGCAGCAGGCGCAGACGCTGCGCTTCACGCTGGTGCGCATGCAGACCGCGCCGCTGCTGTAGGAGCGCGATGCCCGCCCGCTTCTGCGCCTATCCGCCGGACCGCGCCGCGTTGCTGCGCGTGCTCGACGAAGGCGCGACCTATCGCATCGGCCGCGCGGACGATTGCGAGATCCGCCTCGACCACCCCTCGATCTCGCGCTTCCATGCCGAACTCGCCGGCGCCGCCGGGCACTGGCGTCTGCAGGACACCGGCAGCAAGAACGGCCTCAGCGTCGACGGTCGCCTGACCCGCCGCGCCGAGTTCGCGGAGCCGACCTGGTTCCTGATCGGCGACGTCTACTGCTCGCTCGAGCCGCTCGACGCGGACGCGGAGGCGGCGTACCGCATCGAAGGCGACGAACGCCGCGCGACCTCGCGCGCGCTGTCCGCGCGGCTCGACCCGAACCTCGGCATCGGCACGCTGCTGCCGCAGACGCTCGACCTGGTGCTGCAACTGTCCGGTCTCGAGCGCGGCTTCGTGCTGTACGCACCGGCCGGACAGCCGCTGCGCGTGCGCGCGATGCGCGGCCTGCGCGCCGGCGAGCTCGCCGAGCGCCACTTCGCCGGCAGCGCGGCCGCGGTCGAGCGCGCGCTCGCCAGCGGCGAGCACGTCGTGTGCGCCGACACGTCGGCCTCGCCGTGGCTCGGCGCGCGCCCGAGCGTGCGCATCGGCGGCATCCGCGCGCTGATCTGCGTACCGCTGAAGCTCGGCGACGGCGCGGCCGGCGTGGTCTACGCGGACAGCCGCCGGCCGGGCCCGCCGGTCACCGAACTCGATCTCGAGCTCGTCGAGCACGTGACGCATCAGGCCGCGAGCGCGATCGAAGCGGCGCGGCTCGAGCGCCGGCTCGCCGACGTGCTCCGCGCGGTCGCCGACGCCGGCGCCGAGGGACCGGCCTGGGACGATCTGCGCGCACATCGCGATCCGCATTGAGCCGGCGCGTGCCTTCACGCCGCCTCGACGCCGTGGCCGCGACGACGCGAGCCGCAGCGGCCGCGCCGCGGGCGCGCACGCGCGGCCGCGCTCGCCGCGGTTTTTTCCGCACTGCCGCATCGCGCGGCACCGCTCGGCGGCCTCGCACGGAAAAGCGACGCCGGCTCTATCCCGCGTACGAACAACACGTTATCGTGGATTCGTGAACCGTCCTTTCGCCGTCGAAGCTGCCGATCCCGCCGCGACGCGGACCGGCAACGTGATCGGCAGCGAGCTGCGCCCCGGCGACGTGCTCGGCGGCCGCTTCCGCATCGAAGCGTTGATCGGCATCGGCGGCATGGGCGTCGTCTATCGCGCGCACGACCTCTCGCTCGACATCGACGTCGCGCTGAAGCTGCTGCGGCCGGAGCTCGCGCGCCGCGCCGACGCGTTCGAGAACTTCCGCCGCGAGCTGCTGCTCGCGCGCCAAGTGTCGAGCCCGCACGTCGTGCGCATCCACGACATCGCCGAGCACGACGGCCGCTGGTTCATCAGCATGGACTACATCGACGGCGAGTCGCTCGAGCATCGCCGCGACCGCATCCGCCAGCTGCCGACCGATCAGGCGCTCGCGATCACGCGCGGCCTGCTCGAGGGACTTTCCGCCGCGCATCGACGCGGCGTCGTGCACCGCGACCTGAAGCCGGCGAACGTGCTGATCGACGACGCCGGCCACGCCTACATCAGCGACTTCGGCATCGCGCGCAGCCTCGGCGCAAGCCGATTGACCCAGACCGGCATCGTCGTCGGCACGCCGGAGTACCTGTCGCCGGAGCAGGCGCGCGGCCAGCCGGTCGACGCGCGCAGCGATCTCTACGCGGTCGGCCTGATCCTCTACGAGATGCTCGCCGGACACCTGCCGTTCGCCGGCGGCACGCCGGCCGAAACCGTGATCCAGCGCATCCTGCGACCACCGCCGTCGCTCGCGCGCGCGCGGCCGGATCTGCCGCGTTGGCTGCACGCGTTCTGCGACCGCCTGCTCAAGGTCAATCCGACGCACCGGTTCGCGTCCGCGCACGAGGCGCTGCACGCGCTCGAGACGCAGCGCGTGCCGCGTCCGCCGCTGAACTGGCGCGCGATCGCGCTCGCGGCTGCGGCGGTCGTCGCGCTCGGCGGCGGCACGGCCTGGCTGTGGCGACATCCGACGGCGCTCGCGCGGCTGCTCTCGCCGGCCGTCGCGCCGACGCCGCGCCTCGCGCTGCTGCCGCTCGCCGCACCGGACGGCGACGCCGACGCGGCCGCGCTCGCGCGCGCGCTCGATGCGCACCTGCGCGCGTGGCTGCGCGACGATCCGGCGCTCGCCGTCGTGCCGCGGCGGCGCGTGCTCGACGCGCTCGCACGCGCCGCGCCGGACGCGCACGAGGACGCGCTCGCGCGGCAGCTGCCCGGCGTCGTGCAGGCCGCGAACGCGACGCGGCTCTGGCGCGGCCGCGTCACGCGGCGCAAGGACGGGCGTTACGCGTTCGAGCTCGGCGAGCCGGGCGCCGCGGCGGCGCCGCCGCTGCTGTCGGTCGAAGCGGCGACGCCGGCGGACCTGTACGCCGCGTACCTGAAGAGCGCCGCCGCGTGGTTCGCCGACGAGCGCGGCGCGCGCGCGCCGCCGCCGGCGCTCGCCGCGGACGCGCTGCTGCCGCTCGGCCGCGCGCTGCTCGCGCTCGACCGCGGCGATGCCGGCGCGGCGGCGGACGAGCTCGCGAAGCTCGACGCGCGCGCGGCCGGCGTGCTGACC
>DASWOS010000123.1:0-1879 GCA_036398645.1 Dokdonella sp.
CGCGAGACCGCCGCGAACGGCTCGCCGCCGGCGACCTTCGGCGCGCGCAGCGCGTAGATCAGCAGCGAGCCGCCGACGACGGTGGCGAGGAACGCGAGGATGAACAAGCCGCGCTTCGGATCGCTGGCGAACGCGTGCACGCTGGTCAGCACGCCGGAGCGCACGAGGAACGTGCCGAGCAGCGACAGCGAGAACGCGAAGATCGCGAGCAGCAGCGTCCAGGCGCGGAACGAGCCGCGCTTCTCGGTGACCGCCTGCGAGTGGATCAGCGCGGTGCCGACCAGCCAGGGCATGAACGACGCGTTCTCGACCGGGTCCCAGAACCACCAGCCGCCCCAGCCGAGCTCGTAGTAGGCCCACCACGAGCCGAGCGCGATGCCGAGCGTCAGGAAGCCCCAGGCGACGTTCGTCCACGGCCGCGCCCAGCGCACCCAGCGCACGTCGAGCTCGCCGCCGAGCAGCGCCGCGATCGCGAACGCGAACGCGACCGAGAAGCCGACGTAGCCGGTGTAGAGCATCGGCGGGTGCACGATCAGGCCCGGGTCCTGCAGCACCGGGTTCAGGTCGTTGCCGTCCGCCGGCACCGGCAGCGCGCGTGCGAACGGGTCCGAGGTCAGCAGCGTGAACAGCAGGAAGCCGAAGCTGATGAAGCCGAGCACGCCGAGCACGCGCGCGATGAAGTCGTCCGGCAGGCGCCGGCTGCACGCGGCGACCGCGACGGTCCAGACGTTCAGGATCAGCACCCAGAGCAGCAGCGAGCCTTCGTGCGCGCCCCAGACCGCGGAGAAACGGTAGTACCACGGCAGCAGCGAGTTCGAGTTCTCGGCGACATAGCGCACCGAGAAATCCTGCGCGAGGAATGCCCAGGTCAGGATCGCGAACGCGAGCGCGACGAACACGGCCTGGCCGGCGACCGCCGGTCGCGCGACCGCGATCAGCGCCGGATTCCGCAGCCACGCGCCGACGAGCGGCAGCGCGCACTGGACCGCGGCGAGCAGCAGGGCGAGGATCAGAGCGAATTGACCGAGTTCGGGGATCATCGAGATCGCGGCTGGAGCCGGAGACGGCGAGCGGGCTGAAACGACTAGATTACGCGAGAAGACCCTGGGACTGAACTTCGCCGCGACCGCATCGGCCGACTTGGCGCCGATCCGCCGCGCGTCGGCGCCTACGGCGGGGCGCGTGCATTCGCGGCTGAAGCCGGCTCCTGAGGGGGCGGCGTGCGATCGGCGTGCGTGCTCGCGCGCGTCAGCCGGACGGCGGCAGCGCGGCGAGGTACGCGGCGAGCGCGGCGATCGAGCCGTCGTCGAGGCGTTCGGCGACGCCGTGCATGACGAAGTCGTTGCTCGAGTCGGTCAGCTTGCCGTCGCGGAAGTCCTTGAGCCGCTGCGCGACGTAATCCGCGTGCTGGCCGCGCAGGGCCGGCCAGGCGACGTGGTCGGCGCCGGGGATGCCGTTCGCGTCGGCGCCGTGGCAGCCCTGGCACGGCGGCACGCCGCGCGCCGCATCGCCGGCGGCGTACAGCGTCGCGCCGCGTGCGTCCGCGGCGCCCGCCGCGGGCGCGGTCGCAGTCACGGTCGACGCCTGCGTCGAGAAGTACGCGGCGAGGTCGCGCATGTCCGCGTCGGACAGGTTCTGCACGAGCGGCGTCATCGGCGACTGCGGTCGCGTGCCGCGCTTGAACTTGACGAGCTCCCAGTACAGGTAGTCGACGCGCTGGCCGGCGAGGCGCGGGAACATCGTGACCGTCGCGTTGCCGTTCGGACCGTGGCAGGCGAAGCAGACCGTCGCCTTCGAAGCGCCGGCGGCGGCATCGCCGGCGATCGGCGCGGCACCGCGCTGGTCGATCCAGTCGGCCGCGCCGGCCGCGAGCGGGAGC
>DASWOS010000124.1:0-18864 GCA_036398645.1 Dokdonella sp.
GGCGCATCGCGCTCAGCCGGGCGACATCGTCATCATCTGTGCGTACGGCGGTTACAGCGAGGCGGAAGTCGCGCAGCACAAGCCGCAGCTGGTCTACGTCGACCGGCAGAACAAGCTGACGCACACGAACCACTCGATTCCGAAGCAGCAGGCCGCCTGAGCGGCGACGCGCTTCCAGGGCGGCACGACTCGGCCGCCGCGTTCCGGGATCTATCGATGCAGCACGATCAGCTCGCACGTCTGGCGGCCGAGGCCGCGCGTCTCGGCCACGTCCGGCTGCGCGATCTTCTGCACGAGCCGGAGCGCTTCGAGCGCTGCTCGCGCCGCGTCGGTCCGCTGCTGCTCGATCTGTCGAAGCAGCGCCTCGACGAGGCGGCGCTCGCCGAGCTCGGCGACGCCGTCGAGGCGCAGGGCTGGCGCGCCGCGCGTGACGCGATGTTCCGCGGCGAGCGCGTGAACCGGTCGGAGCGGCGTGCCGCGCTGCACACGGCGCTGCGTGCCGGCGAGTCGGCGCTGCCGGCGCTCGCGCCGGAGCCGGTGCGGCGCGAGGTCGCCGCGACGCTCGCGCGCATCGAACGCCTGGTCGACGCGGTGCACGCGGACGAAGCCGGCGAATTCGGCCTGCCGGCCGGCATCACCGACGTCGTCAACCTCGGCATCGGCGGCTCCGATCTGGGGCCGCGTCTCGGCGTCGAGGCGCTGCGTGAGTTCCACGTCGGCCGGCTGCGCTGCCATTTCCTGCCGAACGTCGACGGTCATCGCGTCGCCGAGCTGATGCGCCGGCTCGATCCGAAGCGCTGCCTCGTGCTGCTCGTCTCGAAGAGCTTCTCGACGCAGGAGACGCTGCTGAACGGCTCGGTCCTGCGCGACTGGCTGCGCGCCGCGTACGGCGGCGACGCAGTGGCCGCGGATCGCCACCTCGTCGCGGTCAGTGCGAACGTCGCCGCGGCGCAGGCGTTCGGCGTGCCGCCGGAGCGCGTGCTGCCGATGTGGGACTTCGTCGGCGGCCGCTACTCGGTCTGGTCCGCGGTCGGCCTCGTGCTCGCGCTCGCGATCGGCGTGCGGAACTTCCGCACGTTCCTGCGCGGCGCCGCGCTCGTCGACGATCATTTCCGCACGGCCGGCTGGCGCGACAACCTGCCGGTGCTGCTCGCGCTGACCGCGATCTGGAACCGCAACGCGCTCGGCCTGCCGACGTTCGCGGTGATCCCGTACCACGACTACCTGGCCGAGCTGCCGGCGTATCTGCAGCAGCTCGAGATGGAGAGCCTCGGCAAGCGCGTCACGCCGGACGGCGCCGCCGTCGCGCAGGCGACCGTGCCGGTGCTCTGGGGTCACGTCGGCACGAACGCGCAGCACGCGTTCTTCCAGGCGCTGCACCAGGGCACCGACGTCGTGCCGGTCGACTTCGTCGGTGTCGTGCGGCCTGCGCACGAGCTGCGCGCGAACCAGGATGCACTGCTCGCGAACCTGCTCGCGCAGGGCGCCGCGCTCGCACTCGGCAAGTCCTACGACGAGGCGCTCGCCGAATCGCCGGCCGGTGCCGACGCGGCGCAGCGCGCGGCGCTCGCCGCGCAGCGCACGTTCCCCGGTGACCGGCCGAGCACGACGATCCTGCTCGATGCGCTGACGCCGGAGAGCCTCGGCGCGCTGCTCGCGCTGTACGAGCACAAGGTGTTCGTCGAGTCGCTGCTCTGGAACGTCAACGCGTTCGATCAGTGGGGCGTCGAGCTCGGCAAGACGCTCGCGAAGGGCATCGAGCCCGCGCTGGCCGCGTCCTCGGACACGGGCGCGTTCGACGCCTCGACGCGCGGGCTGATCGACGCGATCCGCGCGCGGCGCTGAGCCGCTACGCTGCTACGCGGCCGACGCCGCGCCGTCGCGCGCGGCGGCCTTGCGTCGCTGCTCGCCGAGCGCCCAGGCGACGTGCTCGCGCACGAGCGCCGAGGCGTCGTCGGCGCGCGCGCCGAGCGCGTGCACGACGGCCGGCGACGGCGGTGCGTTGCCGAGCGCGACCGCGATATTGCGCAGCCAGCCCTCGTAGCCGGTGCGGCGGATCGCCATGCCTTCGGTGCGCTCCAGGAAATCGCGTTCGCTCCAGGCGAACAGCTCGACGAGCTTCGCGCCGTCGAGGCCGTGCCGCGGCGAGAAGTCCGTCTCCGGCGTGCTGCGCGCGAACTTGTTCCACGGGCAGACGAGCTGGCAGTCGTCGCAGCCGAACACGCGATTGCCGATCGGCCGGCGCAGCGGTTCCGGAATCGGGCCGCGCAGCTCGATCGTCAGGTAGGAGATGCAGCGGCGCGCGTCGAGCCGGTACGGCGCGACGATCGCGCCGGTCGGGCAGACGTCGATGCAGCGCGTGCAGGTGCCGCAGCGCGGCGTCTCCGGCGCGTCGACCGGCAGCGGCAGGTCGCTGTAGATCTCGCCCAAGAAGAACCACGAGCCGGCTTCGCGGCTCAACAGCAGCGTGTGCTTGCCGATCCAGCCGAGCCCCGCATCGCGCGCGAGCGCTTTCTCGAGGACCGGCGCCGAATCGGTGAACACGCGGTAGCCGAAGTCGCCGGCGACCGTCGCGATGCGTTCGGCGAGCTGCTGCAGGCGCCGCCGCAGCAGCTTGTGGTAGTCGCGGCCGAGCGCGTAGCGCGAGACGTACGCGCGCTCGGGATCGTCGAGCACGCGCCATGCGTTTTCGGCCGCGGCCGGTACGTAGTCCATGCGCGCGGAGATCACGCGGATCGTGCCGGGCTCGAGCTCGGCCGGCCGGCTGCGGCGCACGCCGTGCCGCGCCATGTACGCCATCTCGCCGTGATAGCCGTCGCGCAGCCAGTTCAGCAGGTGCGCTTCGTCCGCGCCGAGATCGACGCCGGCGACGCCGACGCGGCGGAAGCCGAGCTCGGCGCCCCAGCGATCGAGGTCGGCGCGCAGCGATGGGAAGTCGATCGTGCTCATCGGTCCGGTGCGAAACCTCGCGCCAGCATACTGCGCGGGCCGCGCTCCTATAATCGTTCGATGACGAGCGATGCGCAGACGGTTCCGCTTCGGGCGGCGCTCTACACGGCCGAGCAGGCGCGCCGGATCGACCGTGCCGCGAGCGAACGCCTCGGCATCGCGGGATCGGAGCTGATGCAGCGCGCCGCCGCGGCCGCGTTCGCCGCGCTCCGCCGCCGCTGGCCCGAGGCGCGGCGGATCGGCCTCGTCGCCGGCAGCGGCAACAACGGCGGCGATGCGTTCCTGCTCGGCGCGCTCGCGCTCGGCGCCGGCTGCACGGTCGAGGCGGTCGCGTTGTCGGACGCATCGAGCGGCGACGCCGCCGCGGCGCGAGCCGCATTCGTCGCGGCCGGCGGCCGCATCGCGGTCGGCGCGCCGACGCGCGAGCTCGCCTCGGTCGACGTCTGCGTCGACGGCCTGTTCGGCACCGGGCTCGCGCGGCCGCCGGCCGGCGCGGCCGCGGCGCTGATCGAAGCGATCGACGCGGCGCAGCGCCCGGTGCTCGCGCTCGACGTGCCGTCCGGTCTCGACGCCGACACCGGCGCACGCCTTCGGCACGCGGTGCACGCGACCGCGACGGTCAGCTTCATCGCGTGGAAGCGCGGCCTGTTCACCGCCGACGCGGCGGATTGCTGCGGCGCGCTCGAGCTCGCGCCGCTCGACGTTCCGGCCGCCGCGTTCGACGGCATCACGGCCGACGCGGAGCTCGTCGACGCGTCGATCGCCGCGCGGCTCGCGCCGCGCCGGCGCAACGTGAACAAGGGCACGTTCGGGCACGTGCTCGCGCTCGGCGGCGACCACGGCATGGGCGGCGCGATCCGCCTCGGCGCGGAAGCCGCGCTGCGCGCCGGCGCCGGCCTCGTCAGCGTCGCGACGCGCGAGGCGAACGTGACCGCACTGAACACGGCGCGGCCGGAGTTGATGGCGCGCGGCGTCGACGACGCGGCGGCGCTCGCGCCGCTCGTCGCGCGCGCGAGCGTGCTCGCGATCGGTCCGGGGCTCGGGCAGGAGACATGGGGCCGCAGCCTGTTCGAGGCCGCGCTCGCGGCCGGCAGGCCGCTCGTCGTCGACGCGGACGCGCTGAACCTGCTCGCGCACGCGCCGCGCGCATTGCCGGCCGAGGCGATCATGACGCCGCATCCGGGCGAGGCGGCGCGCCTGCTCGGCTGCGACACCGCCGCCGTGCAGCGCGACCGCTTCGCCGCGGCGCGTGCGCTCGCCGCGCGCTATGCGGCCGTCGTCGTGCTGAAAGGCGCCGGCAGCCTGATCGCGCGGCCCGACGGCCGCGTCGCCGTGTGCCGCTGGGGCAACCCCGGCATGGCGTCCGGCGGCATGGGCGACCTGCTGACCGGCGTCGTCGCCGCGATGCTCGCGCAGGGCCTTCCGGCCTGGGACGCCGCGCGGCTCGGCGTCGCGGTGCACGCGCTCGCCGGCGACCGCGCAGCCGGCGTCGAACCGCGCGGCCTCGTCGCGAGCGATCTGCTGGCGCCGCTGCGGGCGCTGGTGAATCCGCCGTGGTAGTGCGCACGTTCGCGACGGAGCCGATCGACGAGGCCGAGCTCGCCGCGCTCGCCGCGCGGCTCGCGCCGGCGGTCCGGCACGGCGGCGTGATCCATCTGGCCGGGCCGCTCGGCGCCGGCAAGACCGCGTTCGCGCGCGCGCTGCTGCAGGCGCTCGGCGTCCGCGAGCGGATCAAGAGCCCGACCTACAGCCTGATCGAGTCGTACCGCGTCGGCGATCTCGCCGCGCATCATCTCGATCTGTACCGGCTCGCCGATCCCGAGGAGCTGGCCTGGCTCGGCGTGTCCGACCTCGCCGATCCGGCCGCGCTGATGCTGGTCGAATGGCCGGAGCGCGGCGCCGGCGCGCTCCCGAGCGCCGATCTCGCACTGGAGCTCGCCTACGCGGGACCGCGGCGCACGCTGTCGGCCGTCGCCCACGGCCCGCGCGGCGAGGCGTTGCTGCAGGCGGCCTGGCGCGCGACCCCGGACACCTAGCCTCGGGCCACGCGCTGCGCTTTTTCGGCGCATTTGCGGGATCTTCCTGAACAACGATTCACGAAGTCTTCGCACATGCCGGATTTTCAAGGAAAAAGGTCCTTGATTTCTGCGCCTGGTTTCGAGTTGAATACGCACCATGTGGGGAATCCTCCGTCCGTGCCGGCCGATAGCGGTCGCCGCAGCGCTGCTGCTGGCCGCCGCCGGCGCGCATGCGAGCGAGATCAAGAACCTGCGCATCTGGGCCGGTCCGGAGTACACGCGCGCGGTGTTCGACGTGTCCGGACCGGTCGACTACAAGCTGTTCGAGCTCGGCAAGCCGGATCGCATCGTGCTCGATCTGCACGACAGCACGCTCGACGCCGGCTTCAGCGCGCCGGCCGCGAAGGGCTTGCTGAAGGGCCTGCGCGCGGGACGCCAGGGCAAGAAGGACGCGCGCGTCGTGTTCGATCTCGCCGAAGGCGTGCGGCCGAAGAGCTTCCTGCTGCCGCCAGCCGACAAGTTCGGCTACCGGCTCGTGCTCGACCTGTACCCGGCGACGGTCAAGTCCGCGCCGGTCAAGAGCGTCGCCGAGATCGCGCCGGGCAAGCCGCGCAACGTCGTCGTCGCGGTCGACGCCGGCCACGGCGGCGACGATCCGGGCGCGACCGGCGCGAGCGGCACGCACGAGAAGGACATCACGCTCGCGGTCGCGCGCCAGCTCAAGAAGCAGATCGACCACACGCCCGGCATGACCGCGGTGCTGACGCGCGACGGCGACTACTTCATCCCGCTCGAGCAGCGCTACCGCAAGGCGCGCGCGGCGAAGGCCGACTTGTTCGTCTCGATCCACGCGGACGCGTTCAGCAGCAGCGACGCGCGCGGCTCGTCGGTCTGGGTGCTGTCGCCGCGCGGCGCGACGAACGAGGCGTCGCGCTGGCTGGCCGACCGCGAGAACCGCGCCGACCTCGTCGGCGGCGTCTCGCTCGACGACAAGGACGACACGCTCGCCGCGGTGCTGCTCGACCTGTCGCAGGGCGCGACGATGGGCGCGAGCAACGCGGTCGCCGAGCAGGTGCTGTCCGCGCTGCGCAAGCTCGGGCCCACGCACCGCAACTACGTCGAGCGCGCGAACTTCGTCGTGCTGCGCTCGCCGGACGTGCCGTCGATCCTCGTCGAGACCGCGTTCATCACGAATCCGACCGAGGAGGCGCGGCTGCGCAATCCGCAGCATCGCGACAAGCTCGCCGCGGCGATCCTCGACGGCATCGGCGACTACTTCCGCGCGGCGCCGCCGCCGGGCACGCTGTTCGCGCAGAACGCCGAGCGCGCGCGTGCCGGCGAGCGCGCCGGCGAGCGCACCGTCGAGAAGGAGCACGAGCGCGCGAAGACGCAGCGCTACGTCGTCGGTCGCGGCGACACGCTGCGCACGATCGCCGAGCGCTACGGCATGACGACGGCGCAGCTGCGCGCGGTCAACGAGCTCGCCGACGAGCGCGTGCGGCCGGGCGAGGTGCTGCAGATCCCGTCGGGCTGAGCGCAGTGTCGGCCGCGCGACGCGCGGCGTCCGCTATGATGCGGCGTCCGTCCGTGCCGCCGCCATGTCCCGCATCCGTCCGCTGCCTCCCGAGCTCGTCAACCAGATCGCCGCGGGCGAGGTCATCGAGCGCCCGGCGTCGGTGGTCAAGGAGCTCGTCGAGAACAGCCTCGACGCCGGCGCGCGGCGCATCGAAGTCGAGATCGAGCAGGGCGGCGCGCGCCTGATCCGCGTGCGCGACGACGGCGACGGCATCGACGCCGAGGATCTGCCGCTCGCGGTCAGCGCGCACGCGACGAGCAAGATCGCGACGTTCGACGATCTCGAGCGCGTCGGCACGCTCGGTTTCCGCGGCGAGGCGCTGCCGTCGATCGCCTCGGTCGCGCGCTTCGCGCTGACCTCGCGCAGCGGCGACAGCGACGCCGCCTGGCGCATCGAAGTCGACGGCGGCAAGCCGCGCGAGCCGCGCCCGGCGCAGCATCCGCGCGGTACGAGCGTCGAGGTGCGCGACCTGTTCTACAACCTGCCGGCGCGGCGCAAGTTCCTGCGCGCCGAGCGCACCGAGTTCGGCCACGTCGAGGATCTCGTCAAGTCGATCGCGCTCGCGCGCACCGAGGTCGAGTTCCGCCTCGTGCACAACGGTCGGCCCGTGCGCCTGCTGAAGCCCGGCGCGGCCGACGCCGCGGCGCGCGTCGCCGACGTGCTCGGCGACGAGTTCCTCGCGAGCAGCCTGCGCATCGAGCACGCGGCCGCGGGGCTGCGCCTGTCCGGCTGGGTCGGTCTGCCGACCACGTCGCGCGCGCAGGCCGACCAGCAGTACTTCCACGTCAACGGCCGGCTCGTGCGCGACCGCCTGGTCGCGCACGCGGTGCGTCAGGCCTACGCGGACGTGCTCTACCACGGCCGGCATCCGGCGTTCGTGCTGTTCCTCGAGCTCGACCCGGCGCTCGTCGACGTCAACGTGCATCCGGCCAAGCACGAGGTGCGCTTCCGCGAAGGGCGCCTCGTGCACGATTTTCTCTACCGCACGCTCGACGACGCGCTGAGCGGCGCGCGCGCCGGCGCGTCGGCGGCCGCGCCGGCACCGGCATCGATCGGATCGGTGCCGTCGGCCGCGCCGGCCGGCGCCGCCGCCGCGCCGTTCGCTCGCTACGCGTCGACGCCGGCCTATCGGCAAGGCGGCCTCGGGCTCGGAGTCCGCGAGCCGTTGGCCGACTACGCCGCGTTGCTCGGCGAAGCGCGCGAGCCCGTGCGCGGCGGTGCGGCGAGCCTCGCCGGCGCGGCGGCCGCGAACGCCGACGCCGGTGAGGTCCCGCCGCTCGGCTTCGCGCTCGCGCAGCTGCACGGCATCTACGTGCTCGCCGAGAACGCGCACGGGCTCGTGCTCGTCGACATGCACGCTGCGCACGAGCGCATCACCTACGAAAAGCTGAAGGCCGCGCAGCAGGGCGAGGGCATCCGCTCGCAGCTCCTGCTCGTGCCGCTGACGTTGAGCCTCAGCGAGCGCGAGGCCGCCGCGGTCGAGGAGCACGCCGAGCGTTTCGCCGAGCTCGGCTTCGACGTCGCGCGCAGCGGACCGCAGAGCGTCGCGGTGCGCCGCATCCCGGTCCTGCTCGACGGCGCCGACGTCGCCGGCCTCGTCCGCGACGTGATCGCGGACCTCGTCGCCGACGGCGCGTCGCGCCGCGTCGAGGAGAGCACGAACGCGCTGCTCGGCACGATGGCCTGCCACGGCTCGGTGCGCGCGAACCGCCGGCTCAGCCTCGCCGAGATGAACGCGCTGTTGCGCGAGATGGAGGCGACCGAACGCTCGGGCCAGTGCAATCACGGCCGCCCGACCTGGGTCCAGCTCGCGATCCCGGAGCTCGACCGCCTGTTCCTGCGCGGCCGGTGAGCCGCGGCGTCGCTCGGCGGTTCATCGAGGATCGCCGCGCGCCGAAACGGCGCCGCCGCGCGGCGTCGCCGCGAAGCCCGCGGCGGTCCGCGCCGCACGTTCGTTCCGCAGTCCTGACCGAGGAGCCACGATGCTCAAGACCACTCTGCTGCTCGTCGCCGGTTTCGCCGGAGTGCAGCTGATGTCCGCCAAAGTCGATTTGAGCCCGGCGCGCGACGCCGACTACGTCAAGCAGATCGAGAGCGGGCGCGCGCAGCGCGTCCGCCGCCTGCAGGCGCCGGACGGCTGGCTCAGCCTGATCGGCCTGCACTGGCTGAAGGACGGCCGCAACACCGTCGGCAGCGCGAAGGACAACGACGTCGTGCTCGCGAAAGGCCCGGCCCATCTCGGCGTCGTCACGCTGACCCGCGGCCATGCCGCGATCGAGCTCGCCGCCGGCGTCGACGCGACGATCGACGGGCGCAAGCTCCGCTCGGCCGAGCTGCAGGACGACACGCACGAGCAGCCGACGAAGATCGCGTTCGGCACGGTGAGCTTCCATCTGATCGACCGCGGCGGCCGCAAGGGGCTGCGCGTGAAGGACAGCGACGCGGAGACGCGCACGCACTTTCTCGGCATCGACTACTTTCCGATCGATCCGTCGTGGCGCGTCGAGGCGAAATGGGTGCCGTTCGTGCCGGCGCATACGCTCGAGATTCCGACCGTGCTCGGCACCGTGGACAAGATGCCGGTGCCGGGCAAGGCCGTGTTCGTGCGCGACGGCAAGACCTACGAGCTGCTGCCGGTGCTCGAGGAGCCGGACGCGAAGCAGCTCTGGTTCATCTTCGCCGACCGCACGACCGGCAAGCAGAGCTACGGCGCCGGCCGCTTTCTCTACGCTGACCTGCCGAAGGACGGCACGCTGACGATCGACTTCAACCAGGCGTACAACCCGCCGTGCGCGTTCACGCCGTACGCGACCTGTCCGCTCGCGCCGCCGGAGAACCGGCTCGGCGTCGCCGTCGAGGCCGGCGAGAAGAAGTACCGCGGCGGTCACCACTAGGAAGGGCGCCGTGCGCGTGCTGCTGCTCTCGGACACGCACGGCGCGCTCGACCCGCGCATCCTCGAGCAGGCCCGCGCGAGCGAGGTCGTCGTGCACGCCGGCGACGTCGGCGCCGCCGCGGTGCTCTCCGCGTTGCGCGCCGCGTGTCCGCGCGTCGTCGCGGTCCGCGGCAACAACGACGTGCCGGCGAAATGGCCGGCCGCGCAACGCGCGGCGCTCGGCGCGCTCGACGGCTCGGCGACGCTCGATCTGCCCGGCGGCACGCTCGTCGCGGTGCACGGCGACTCGTTCGCGCCGGCGCGCCGGCACGCGCGGCTGCGCGCGGCCTATCCGCACGCGCGCGCGATCGTCTACGGCCACAGCCATCGGCTCTGCGTCGACGACGGCGAGCGGCCGTGGGTGCTGAATCCCGGCGCGGCCGGACGGTCGCGCACGTTCGGCGGCCCGAGCTGCCTGCTGCTCGACGCGGACGAGGCGGCGTGGTCGGTCCACGCCGTGCGCTTCGTCGACGCCCGCGCGGACCGCGCCTGAACGGCGCGCCGACGCGCGCCGGCGCGGCGTGCCGCCGCCTCGGCCGCGGTTCAGTCGCGCCCGGCATCATGGACGCGGCTCACGCGGCGTCCGCGCCGGCGCCGCTTTGGGCTCGTAGCGGCGTCAGTTACACTAGTGCGTTTCCCGGCCGGCGCGGCGCGTGCCGCAATCCGGATCGCCATCACCCCTCGGAGGCAGGCATGAAGTTCGGTTGGTCACTCGCCCTTGCGGCGCTGTTCGTAGCAGGGTCCGCGTTCGCGCAGGACACCACATCGGATAAGGGCAAGCTCTCGTACGCGATCGGTTTTCAGATCGGCTCGGGCCTCGTCGACCGCAAGCTCGACATCGACATCGCGACCGTCACGCGCGCCGTGCAGGACGCGTACGCGAAGCGCCAGCCGGCCGTGCCGGAGGCCGCGATGCGCGACTCGCTGTCGAAGCTCGACCAGCGGATGCGCGCCGAGGCGGACAAGGAGCTCAGCGACAACAAGCGCCAGGCCGACCAGTTCATGGCCGAGAACCGCGGCAAGAAGGGCATCACCGTGCTGCAGGACGGCGTGCAGTACCGCTCGATCGAGGACGGCAGCGGCAAGCCGATCACGCCGAGCAGCGAAGTCACGTTCCACGTGCGCGTGTCGCTGACGAACGGCCGCGAGATCCGCAGCTCGTTCGTCGGCGAGCCGATCAAGGCGAAGGTCTCGGAGATGCCCGGCATCTTCGGCACGAAGTTGCTGCCGGAAGTCATCCAGCGCATGAAGGTCGGCGATCACTGGCAGATCTTCCTGCCGCCGGAGCAGGCGTCCGGCAACCAGGTCTTCATCTGGGAAGTCAAGATCCTCGACGTCAAGTGAGGTCGTGGTCGCGGCCGCACGTCCGGCGAGCCGATCGGGTCTCGCCGTGCGCGGTGGCCGCATCCCGCGCGGCGCGCGGATGCGCCGACGCAGCGACCGCGTCGCCGATGCGTAGCGTCGACGTCGCGGCCGCGTCGCACCGGCGCACGCGCTTCGCGCCCTCCGCGTGTTCGACGGACGTGCGGCGTCCGCGCCCGAGGACGACGATGAATTCCGCATCGCGCGAACCGGTGTCGAGCCCGTGCATCGGCGTCTGCGAGCTCGACGCCGACGGCTACTGCAAGGGGTGCCGGCGCAGCCTCGACGAGATCGCGCGCTGGATCACGCTGGACGAGCGCGAGCGGCGCCGGCTGATCGACGAGGTGCTGCCGCGCCGCGCGGCGCAGCCGTCGCGATGAATGCGCTCGCGTCGAGCGAGCGCGACGCGGCGCGGCTGCGCCGCGCGGTGCGCGCCCTCGACGATGCGCCGTGCATGCCGACCGCGGACGCGACCACGCCGTGCCGCGCGGCTGCGGTGCTGGTGCCGTTCGTCCGCCGCGCCGGTGCGCTCAGCGTGCTGTTCACGCGGCGCGGCGAGCATCTGCGCGCGCACGCGGGCCAGATCAGCTTTCCCGGCGGCGCCGTCGAGCCCGGCGACGCGGACGCGGTCGCGACCGCGCTGCGCGAGACCTGCGAGGAAACCGGTATCGCGCCGTCGCTGGTCGAGCCGTTCGGCTATCTCGATTGCCTGAGCACCGTGTCCGGCTACGCCGTGACGCCGGTCGCCGGCTTCGTCGACGGCGCGTATGCGCTGAGCCTGCATCCGGACGAGGTCGACGAGGTGTTCGAAGTGCCGCTTGCGTTCATCCTCGACGCCGGTCGCCTGCGGAGCGAGCGCATCCTCTGGCGCGGCGCGCCGCGCGAGATCTACGCGATCGAATGGGAAGGCCGCCGCATCTGGGGTGCGACCGCGGCGATCCTTAAGAATCTGCTCGACCGTCTGGAGGCGCTCGCATGACCGAGATTTCGACGCTGGTGTCCGTCGCCGAGCTCGCCGCGCTGCTCGGCCGCGACGACGTGCGCGTCGTCGACTGCCGCTTCGACCTCGCCGACCCCGGCAAGGGCGAACGCGACTACGCCGCCGCGCACGTGCCCGGCGCGGTCTACGCGCACCTCGACCGCGATCTCTCGGACACCGCCAAGAGCGGCCTCGGCCGGCACCCGTTGCCCGACGACGCGGCGCTGGCGGCGGCGTTGTCGCGCTGGCGGCTCGAGCCGCACGTCGCCGTCGTCGCCTACGACGACGCGAACGGCGCACTCGCGGCCGCGCGCCTGTGGTGGCTGCTGCGGCTCGCCGGGCATCCGCGCGCCGCGGTGCTCGACGGCGGCCTCGCGGCTTGGCGCGAGGCCGGATTGCCGCTCGAGTCGGGCTCCGTGGCGTGCACGCCGGCGGTCGTGCCGGCGGCGATCGACCGCACGCAGGTCGTCGGGTTCGACGAGCTCGAACGGCGCCGCGCGCGCGGCGACCTCGTGCTGATCGACGCGCGCGGCGCCGCGCGCTTTCGCGGCGAGATCGAGCCGATCGACCGCGTCGGCGGCCACGTGCCGGGCGCATTGAACCGGCCGTTCTCCGACAACCTCGACGCGAGCGGCCGCTTCAAGCCGAAGGCCGAGCTCCGCGACGCGTTCGCCCGGCTGCTCGGTGCGCAGGCCGCGGCCGACGTCGTCCACATGTGCGGCTCCGGCGTGACCGCGTGCCACAACCTGCTCGCGATGGAGCACGCCGGCCTCACCGGATCGCGCGTGTTCGCGCCGTCGTGGAGCGGGTGGGTCGCGGATCCGAACCGGCCGGTCGCGACCGGCGCATAACGCCGACGCGGTTCTCGTCGGCCGGTCGCGGCGGCTGCGCGCATCGTCGCCGTGCCGTTCGTCGCGCCGCGTGCTGCATGCATCGCGCGGTGAGGCCGCGCCGCGCCGCCGGCGAGCGCGCGACGGCGGCGGCCATTCGTGGAGCCGGCGCCGGCGCCGCGGAGCCGGGGCAGCGCGCGGGTCCGGCGTCGTGCTTCGACGCGCCGGCGTGGCTCGCGCGGACGGCGCGGCTGGCTAGCCCTTCGCCTTCAGCCGCGCGACCAGCGCGTTCAGCACGGCCTGCGTGTCCGGAGCGAACCATGCGTCGAGCATGTCGTCGACCGCGATCCGTGCCGGATCGGCGAACGTCGCGGCGAGATCGGCGCGTGCGAGACGGCGCGTCTCGCGCATCGCGCGCTCGGGCAGCTTCAGCAGCTCGCCGAGCCAGGCGAGCGCGCGCGGCACGACGAGGTCCGGCTCGACGAGCTCGTCGACGAAGCCGGCCGCGTGCGCGGGCTCCGGCTCGAGCATCGCGCCGGAGACGAGCAGCCGCTCCGCGCGGTACGTGCCGACGAGCCGGCGCAGCGCGCTCTGGATCGGCTCCGGCACCGGCAGCCCGACCTGCACCTCGTTGAGTCCGATCTTGAACGCGCCGCGCGCCATCACGCGGTAGTCGCACAGGATCGCGAGCACGGCGCCGCCGGCCGGACTGTGGCCGGTGATCGCCGCGACGATCGGGATCGGCGCGCGCGCGAGCGCGCCGCACAGCGCGAAGAACTCGATCCAGAACTCGCGCAGCGCGGCGCGATCGAGCGTCAGCAACGCCGGTACGTCGAGCCCGGCCGAGAACATGCCCGCCGCGCCGGACAGCACGAGCGCACGCGCGCGCTCGCCGGGCGCGCGCTCGACCGCTTCGCGCAACGCGCGCACGAGCGCGGGGTCGAGCGCGTTGGCCGGCGGGCGGGCGAGGCGCAGTTCGAGGATCGAGTCGTAGCGGACGAGGTCGAGCATGGAAGGCTTCCGTCGGTGGGAAATCGGTTCGGTGGGCCGCGGCTCGTCACGCAGGCGCTGCGACCGTGCGCGCCGCGGTCGCGCGAGCAGCGGCATGCGCTCTCGCGGCGGCCGATCGCGCCGCGTCGCGTGTGCCGGCAGACGCGCGGCGCGGCGATTCGCTCGAACGCGGCGCGCTGCGCGGGCGCAGGCCGGCGCGCGGGCGCCGCGCGCGGACGGCGCCTGGCGGGCCGGTGCCGCCGCTGCCGGCGAGCGCGAGCGTCATTCGTCGGCCGCCGACCACGCGTAGCGGATCGCGTAGTCGAGCGTCGCCTTCGCGTGCGCCGGCACCGCGACGCGGAACTCCAGCGTGTCCGGCGTCTGCCGGTCCGGCTTCGGGCTCGACGAGGCGAGGCTCCATGCGCGCCAGCGGTTCGGATGCTCGCGCACGGTGACCGTGCGCGGCGTCTCGCCGGAATTCGTCAGCGTGACGCGGAAGCCTTCGTCCAGCGCGTGTGCGGCGCGATCGAGCGCGAACGCGGTGCGCGCGCGTTCCGCGGCGAGGTCGAATGCGGCGGCGAGCGCGACGTCGACGTCGCGGCCATTCGCGACGTCGCCGATGCGGCTCTCGCCGAGCAGCTCGACGCGGCCGTCGCGGTCGCGCGTCAGCACGCGCAGCACGCCGCTCGGCAGGTTCTCCGGCGCGGCGAACGCGAGCCGGCCGACGATTGCGCCGCCGCCGGCGTAGCCGGCATCGCGCGCGAGCATCGGCTTCGGCGGAAACCAGACGCCGCCGTTCTCGTAGAGCCAGCTGCGCGCGCAGGCGAGCTCGCGGCTCGCGTACAGCGGCACCTGGGTCACGCTCGCGTCGGGCAGGTCGAGCGCGCCGTCGAGCGCGTAGCTGCGGTAGTCGCCGAGCGCGGACTGCTCGGGCAGCGCGTCCGGCGCGGCGGCCGCGGCCATCGCCTTCATCATCGGCCGCGGCGCGCCGGCGGATTTCGCGAAGTTCGGCGCGCCGGCGATCAGCTTCACGGTCGCCACGGCGTAGTCGCGTCCGCTGCGGTTCGCGATGCTCGCCAGCGCGTCGAGTCGCAGCCGGCATTCGGCGCCGTCGGCGAGCGACGCGGCGTACGCGGCGCGCCAGCCGAGGCCGCCGGTCGGATAGGTCAGGTTCGCGCTCGCGCGGCCGGCGCCGCCGTCGACGACGAGCTGCAGCGTGCTGCCGGGCAGACCGGATGCCTCCGGGAACGCGAGGCGCGCGTAGCGGCGCACGTAGTCGACGTGGCCGTCGGCGCCGCGCACCGCGAGGCCGTCGCCGTCGGCCGCGATCAGGACGCCGTCGACGATCGGCCGGTCGCCGTCGCCGAACGCCTGCACGCGCTCGCCGCGATGCGCCGCGACGAGCCCGCCGTCGCCGCGCGACCGCACGCGCTGCGCGAGCACGCGCGCGGCGCCGCCGAGATCGACCGCGACCGCCTCGCCGTCGAGCAGCGCCGGCAGGCCGTCGACGACGACGGTGCGGCGGCCGCCGGCGAGCTCGAGCACGCGCTGCTCGTGCACGATCGCGTGGCCGTCGGCGAGCGGCGTGCCGCCGCCGTCGAACAGCGCGTCGTCGTCGGCGCGATAGATCGTCAGCGCGGGGTCGGCCGCGGCCGCCGACGCGGCGCCGGCCAGGGCGAGGACGAGCAGGTTGCGTCGCATGGTCGCATTCCGTGGACGTGGGTACGCCGGGCTATCATAGCCGCGTGAAGGAGATCGCCATGCCGCACGCCGTTCGCCGTTCCGCCGCCGTCGGTCTCGCGCTGCTGCTCGCCTGCGCCGGCGCGCACGCCGAGGGCCGTCTCGGCGTGACCGACGCGTGGATCCGCGAGGCGCCGCCCGGCGCCGGCATGCTCGCCGGCTACGCGACGCTGAAGAACGCCGGCGACGCGCCGATCAGCGTGCTGACCGTGCAGAGCGACGCGTTCCGCATGGCCTCGCTGCACGAGACGATCGACGACCACGGCGTCGCCAAGATGCGCGAGCTGCACGGCCTCGATCTCGCGCCCGGCGCGTCGGCGCGCCTGCAGCCGGGCGGCATGCATCTGATGCTGATGCAGCCGCGCCGCGAGGTCCACGCCGGCGAAAAGGTCGCGGTGACGTTCCTGCTCGGCGACGGCCGCCGCGTCGAGACCTACTTCGACGTCGTCGCCGCGGACGCGAGCGGCGACTGACACGCGGCGCGGATCGCGTCCGGCAGCGGCACCGAGCGGCCGCTGGCCGGATCGATCCAGACCATGACGACTTCGCCGTCCGCGTAGACGGTCGTGCGGTCGCGCGCGGCGACGACGCGGTGCGCGAGCGTCAGCGACGACTGGCCGAGCCGCTTCGCGTCGAGCTCGACGACGATCTCGGCCGGCCACGCCAGCTGGCGGCGGTAGTTCACCTGCGCCGCGGCGACGACCGGCATCATCGTCTCGTCGAACCAGATTCCTTCGACGCCGGCGAGCCAGGCCAGCCGCGCCTCCTGCGCGTAGACGAGGAACGTCGCGTTGTTGACGTGGTTGAACGCGTCGAGATCGCCCCAGCGCACCGACACCGGCACGCTCGCGAGCGGCGTCGGCGTCGTGTCGCTCGGAGCCGGGGTCGGCGGCGGCGCTGCGCGCGCGGATGCGGCGGCGCCGCGGTCGCGCCTCGGTTCCGTGGCGCGGCTCTTGCGCGCGGGCTTGCGAGGCTGGTTCAAGCGGCTTCCTTACGGTTGCGTGCGCGCGGCCGGGCGGCGCCGAGCGTGCGCGCGAGGAATCGGCCCGTGTACGACGCCGGCGTCGACGCGATCTGCTCCGGCGTGCCGGTCGCGATGATCGTGCCGCCGCGCTCGCCGCCCTCGGGACCGAGGTCGACGATCCAGTCCGCGGTCTTGATCACGTCGAGGTTGTGCTCGATGACGACGACCGTGTTGCCGTCGTCGGCGAGCCGGTGCAGCACGCGGAGCAGCTGCTCGATGTCGTGGAAGTGCAGGCCCGTAGTCGGCTCGTCGAGGATGTACAGCGTGCGCCCGGTGTCGCGCTTGCTGAGCTCGCGCGAGAGTTTGACGCGCTGTGCCTCGCCGCCGGACAGCGTCGTCGCGCTCTGGCCGAGCTTGATGTAGGCGAGGCCGACGTCGATCAGCGTCTCGAGCTTGCGCGCGAGCACCGGCACCGGCTCGAACAGCTTGAACGCGTCCTCGACGGTCATGTCGAGCACGTCGGCGATCGTGTGGCCCTTGTAGGTGATCTCGAGTGTCTCGCGGTTGTAGCGCTTGCCGTGGCAGACGTCGCACGGCACGTAGACGTCGGGCAGGAAGTGCATCTCGACCTTGATCAGGCCGTCGCCTTCGCAGGCCTCGCAGCGGCCGCCCTTCACGTTGAAGCTGAAGCGGCCCGGCCCGTAGCCGCGCGAGCGCGCTTCGGGCACCTGCGCGAACAGCTCGCGCAGCGGCGTGAACAGGCCGGTGTACGTCGCCGGGTTCGAGCGCGGCGTGCGCCCGATCGGCGACTGGTCGATGTCGACGACCTTGTCGAACAGCTCGAGCCCCTCGACCGCGCGGAACGCCGCCGGCTTCTCGTTCGCGCCGTTGAGCTCGGCCGCGGTGTAGCGGAACAGCGTGTCGTTGATCAGCGTCGACTTGCCGGAGCCGGACACGCCGGTGATGCAGGTGAACAGCCCGGCCGGAATCTCGAGATCGACGTCCTTCAGGTTGTTGCCGTTCGCGCCGAGCAGGCGCAGCGCGCGCTCGGGATCGGGACGGCGCCGCACCTTCGGCACCTCGATGCGGCGCGCGCCGGACAGGTACTGGCCGGTCAGCGAGCGCTTGGACTTCAGGATCGCGGCGAGATCGCCTTCGGCGACGACCTCGCCGCCGTGCGCGCCGGCGCCGGGGCCGATGTCGACGACGTGGTCGGCCAGGCGGATCGCGTCCTCGTCGTGCTCGACGACGATGACCGTGTTGCCGAGGTCGCGCAGCCGGTTCAGCGTGCCGAGCAGACGTTCGTTGTCGCGCTGGTGCAGGCCGATCGACGGCTCGTCGAGCACGTACATGACGCCGACGAGGCCGGCGCCGATCTGGCTGGCGAGACGGATGCGCTGCGCCTCGCCGCCGGAGAGCGAATCCGCCTGGCGGTCGAGCGTCAGATAGTCGAGGCCGACGTCGACGAGGAAGTGCAGCCGCTCGCGGATCTCCTTGACGATCTTCGCGGCGATCTCGCCGCGCCAGCCGGCGAGCTTCAGCGACTCGAAGAACGCGAGCGTCTGGTCGATCGGCAGCGCGGTCAGCGCCGGCAGGTTGCGCTCGGCGACGAACACGTTGCGCGCGCTGCGGTTCAGGCGCTGGCCGCCGCAGTCGGGGCAGGGCCGCTCGCTGATGAACTTCGCGAGCTCCTCGCGCACGGCCGGCGATTCGGTCTCGCGGTAGCGGCGCTCGAGGTTCGGCACGATGCCTTCGAAGCGGTGCCGGCGCGTCACCGCGCCGCTGGCGCCGGTCGCGTAACGGAAGCTGATCGGCTCGTCGCCGGAGCCGAACAGCACGTGGTGGCGCGTCGCCTCCGGCAGGTCGTGCCACGGCGTGTCGACGTCGAAATGGTAGTGCCGCGCGAGCGACTGGATCAGCTGGAAGTAGTGCGGGTTGCGCCGGTCCCAGCCGCGCACCGCGCCGGCGGCGAGGCTGAGCTGAGGATTGACGACGACGCGCGCCGGATCGAAGAACTGCGTCTGGCCGAGGCCGTCGCAGGCCGGGCACGCACCGACCGGTGAGTTGAACGAGAACAGGCGCGGTTCGAGCTCCGGCAGCGAGTAGTCGCAGATCGGGCACGAGAACCGCGACGAGAACGTGATCTCGGCGGACTTCGGATCGTCGAGGTCGACGACGATCGCGATGCCCTCGCCGAGGCGCAGGCTCGTCTCGAACGACTCGGCCAGGCGCTGCTGGATGTCCGCGCGCGGCCGGAAGCGGTCGATGACGACTTCGATCGTGTGCTTCTGGCGCAGCGCGAGCGGCGGCACCGCGTCGAGCTCGTGCACGACGCCGTCGACGCGCGCGCGCACGAATCCCTGCGCGCGCAGCTGCTCGAACACCTGCACGTGCTCGCCCTTGCGCTCGCGCACGATCGGCGCGATCAGCATCCAGCGCTTCTCGGCGTCGAGCGCGAGCGCGGCGTCGACCATCTGGCTGACTGTCTGCGCCTCGAGCGGAATGCCGTGATCCGGGCAGCGC
>DASWOS010000125.1:0-5071 GCA_036398645.1 Dokdonella sp.
CTTCCACCTCTACTTGGCCGAAGTCTGCTGGCGCTTCAACCATCGCGGAGAGGACCGCAAACCCTTGCTGCGCAAGCTTCTCCAGACGTTGACGACCGCTGACATCAAGCCGATTTTGGTCCGGAAAGCTTAGGAATTACCCAAAAAAAAGGCGCCTGCATCGCGCAGGCGCCGATGCGGTCGGCGGCGCGGGCACCGCGGCCGCTTCAGTCGGTGCGGATCAGCACCTCGACGCGGGCCTGACCCGGAGCGGTCGTCTCCGGGCTCGGCCGGGCGGCGAGGTCGAGCCGTGCGAGCTCGACGCCGCGCGCGTTCAGATAGTCGCGCACGGCCGCCGCCCGCGCGGCGGCGGACTGGCCGTCACCGGCCGCGCCGCGGCCTTCGATCAGCACGGTCGTGCCCGGCTCGGCGCGCAGCGCGCGCGCGAGCGAATCGAGCGAGCGCTGCGCGGTCGGCGTCAGCGCGGCTTGGTCCGGCTCGAACATGTAGTTGCCGACGCGCACGACGAGCCCGCGCTCGTCGACGCGCGACTCGAGCCCGCCGAGCTGGCTCTGCAGCGCGAGCAGATTCGCGCTCGCCGAGCCCACCGGCGGCGGCACGCTCGCCGCGGCGACGGCCGGCGCCACGCTGCGCGCGGCCGTGCTCGCGAGCAGCCGCTCGCGCTCGGCGCCGAGCGCCGCGCCGCGCTGCTCGGCGTAGCGCGCGAACGCACTCGCCTCGGCGATCTGGATCAGCTTGTCGGACAGGTAGACGCCTTGCTGGTAATCGGCCGCGTCCAGCGTGCGCGCGTTGCGCGCGAGCGTGTCGACGGCCGCGTCCGCGTTCGCGAGCTCCGGGCCGGCGTTGCCGGCGATGCGCGGGTCCGCGTGCAGGCGTTCGAGCTGATCCTCGAGCCGCACGACGTCCGGCGGCGGTCCGGGCGGAGTCGTCGCGCACGACGCGCAGATCAAGCCGAGCGCGCCGGCGAGGAGCAGGCGCGGCGATGCGGGCGCGGTCATGGCGCACCCCCTCGGCCGAGCTGCGCACGCAGCGTGTCGACGCTGCGCTCGATCTCGGCGGTCGCCGCCTCGGCGCGATGCTGCCGCGCGCGCGCCGACGCGAGCTCGCCGTCGACCTTCGCGCGCTCGGCGTAGATCGCGACGTTGCGCCACGCGCTCGTGTCCGCGGCCTGCTGTGCGTTGACCAGCATCGCGTGCGCTTCGTCGAGATCGGCCGGCGAGTAGCGCGCCGCGTCGTCGCGCTCGGCGGTCTGCACGGCCGCAGTCGCCTGCGCAAGCTCGATCTGCGCGTCGCCGCGCTCGATCGCGGCGGCGCTGCCGCTCGCCGCGGCGGCGATCAACAGCAGGTATCGGTATCGGTGTCGGTTCATGCGCATCTCCTCGAAACCGCCGACGGCCGCGCTTGCGCGGCCGCCCCCCGACCCGTGAGGGACTATGCGAACGGCGGAGTGAATCGAGACGAAATCCGCGACGCCGGATTCAGCGTGCGGTTCAGCGTGCCACGGCTCAGAACGCTTCGAGCACGCCGGCGATCGTCGCGGTCATGAACGTCGCCAGCGAGCCGCCGAGCACGGCGCGCAGGCCGAAACGCGCGAGATCGGCGCGCCGGCTCGGCGCGAGGCCGCCGATGCCGCCGATCTGGATCGCGATCGACGAGAAGTTCGCGAAGCCGCACAGCGCGTAGGTCGCGATGACGCGGCTCCGCTCGGTCAGTGCGGCGAGATGCCTGGACAGGTCGACGTAGGCGACGAACTCGTTGATGACGACCTTCTCGCCGATGAAGCTGCCAACCAGCGTCGCGTCGCGCCACGGCACGCCGATCACCCAGGCGAGCGGCGCGAGCAGCCAGCCGAACAGCGCCTGCAGCGACAGCTCGACCGGACGTCCGCTCTGCGCGGACAGCCACGCGTTCAGCGACGCGGGGGCGTCGCCGCCCCAGGCGTGCGCGCCGAGCCACTGGATCGGCGCGTTGACGAGCGCGATCAGCGCGATGAACGCGAGCAGCATCGCGCCGACGTTCAGCGCGAGGCGCAGGCCGTCGCCGGCGCCGGTCGCGGCGGCGTCGATGACGTTCGCGGTCGTGCGCTCGACGTCGAGCCGGACCGTGCCGCGCGTCAGCGGCTGCTCGGTCTCCGGCACGAGGATCTTCGCCAGCATCAGCGTCGCCGGTGCGGCCATCACGCTCGCGGTCAGCAGGTGCTTGGCGAAGAACTGCTTCTGCACCGGGTCGTCGCCGCCGAGCAGGCCGACGTAGGCGGCCATGACCGAGCCGGCGATGTGCGCCATGCCGCCGATCATGACCGTCATCAGCTCCGACTGCGTCATGCGCTCGACGTACGGCCTGATCGTCAGCGGCGCCTCGGTCTGGCCGATGAAGACCGACGCGCAGACCGAGGTCGTCTCCGCGCCGGACACGTTCATGACCTTCGTGATCAGCCAGGCCATTCCCTGCACGACGCGCTGCATGACGCCGAGGTGGTAGAGCACGCCGGTCAGCGAGGCGAAGAACACGATCGTCGGCAGCACCTGCACCGCGAACACGAAGCCGAACTTCGTCGTGTCCATGAAGCCGCCGAAGATGAACTCGGAGCCGACGCGGACGAAGTCGAGCAGGCGCACGAAGCCGGTCGCGACCGCGTCGAACGCCTCGCGCCCGAGCGGCAGCTTCAGCACGACGACCGCGAACGCGATCTGCAGCGCGACGCCGGTCGCGACGAGCCGCCGGTCGACCGCGTCGCGGCGGCTCGAGAACGCGAACGCGATGCCGACCAGCACGGCCAGGCCGAACAGCCCGAACGCGATGTGCCCCGCGGCTGCAAGCATGCGCCCTCTCCCGCCCCGTGCGCGGACGCGCGAATCGACGAGCGTAGAGCAGCGCCGAACGCGGTGGCAAGCCGGCGCCGCGGCGCCGAAGCGCCGGTTCCGCGGTGCCCCGCGGCGACTTTGACGCTCAGCAGCAAATGTGTTCTAGTCGACCGCGTGACGAAGCCTTCCGGCCACGCACGGCTAACGGACGTATAGAAGTCCACTGCACGACTGCTCCGGCAGCGGCGCCGGAAGCCGATGCGAGGCGTGCGGCGATGGCGATCCAGCATGCCGGGCTCTACGACCCGGCCTACGAACACGACAGTTGCGGCTTCGGCCTGATCGCGCAGATCGACGGCCGTGCGAGCCGCCGGCTCGTCGAACGCGCGTTCGACGCGCTCGCGCGCATGTCGCACCGCGGCGGCATCAATGCCGACGGCGTGACCGGCGACGGCTGCGGCGTGCTGATCCACCGCGCCGAGGCGTGGCTGCGCGCGCTCGCCGCCGAGGCCGGCCTCGCGCCGGCCGCGCGCTTCGCGGCCGGGCTCGTGTTCCTCGACCGCGACGCCGCGTGCGCGGCGCGCGCGGAGGCCGCGCTCGACGCCGCGGTGCGCGCCGAAGGGCTCGCGCCGGCCGGCTGGCGCGACGTGCCGGTCGCCGACGCGCCGTGCGGACCGCTCGGGCTCGCGCACCGGCCGCGCATCCGCCAGATCTTCGTCGATGCGCCGCCCGCGCTCGACGACGGCCGCTTCGAGCGCGCGCTGTTCCGCGCGCGGCGCAGGGCCGAGCTCGCGCTCGCCGACGATCCGGCGTTCTACGTCGTCAGCCTGTCCGCCGCGAACGTCGTCTACAAGGCGATGGCCGCGCCGGGGCGGCTGCAGGACGTGTTCCCGGACCTCGACCGCGCCGACCTCGAGTCGTGCTGCGTCGTGTTCCATCAGCGCTTCTCGACGAACACGCGGCCGAACTGGACGCTCGCTCAACCGTTCCGCATGCTCGCGCACAACGGCGAGATCAACACGATCCGCGCGAACCGCAACTGGGCCTCGGCGCGGCAGAACAAGCTGCGCTCGCCGCTCGTCGACTTCTCCGACCTCGGCACGCTGGTCGGCCGCGACGGCTCGGATTCGCAGAGCCTCGACCATCAGCTCGAGGTGCTCGTCGCCGGCGGCATCGACCTGATCGCCGCGGCGCGCATCCTCGTGCCGCCGGCCTGGGCCGCGAACGAGAGCACCGACGAGGACCTCGAGGCGTTCTACGAGTACTACGCGCTGCATTCGGAGCCGTGGGACGGCCCGGCCGGGCTCGTGCTCTGCGACGCGCGCTACGCGGCGTGCACGCTCGACCGCAACGGCCTCCGTCCGGCGCGCTGGGCGCAGAGCGACGACGGGCACCTGATCGTCGCGTCCGAGGCCGGGCTCTGGGATTTCGCCGAGGAGCGCATCGTCGCCAAGGGCCGCATCGGACCCGGCCAGATGATCGCGGTCGACCTCGTCGAGCACCGCCTGCTCGACAACGCCGCGATCGACGCGATCAACCGCGCGCGCGCGCCGTACCGGCAGTGGCTCAAGGACGGCGTGACCTACCTCGAATCGCATCTGATCGATCCGAGCCTCGCCGCCGAGCCGTTCACGCCGGAGATGCTCGCGCGCTTCCAGAAGCAGTTCGCGCTGACGCGCGAGGAGCGCGACATCGTGCTGAAGGCGCTCGCCGAGGACGAGGCCGAGGCGACCGGCTCGATGGGCGACGACACGCCGATCGCGGTGCTGTCGCTGAAATCGCGCCCGCTCTACGAATACTTCCGCCAGGCGTTCGCGCAGGTCACGAATCCGCCGATCGATCCGCTGCGCGAGCGCCTGGTCATGTCGCTGGTCACGCAGATCGGCGTCGAGCGCAACATCTTCGAGCTGTCGCCGCAGAACGCGAAGCAGGTGCTGCTGACCTCGCCGATCCTGTCGCAGCGCAAGCTGCGCCAGATCCTCGCGCTGCCGCACATCGCCGACGCGTACGTCAAGCTCGATCTCTACTACGACGAGGCGATCGGCCTGCGCGCCGCGCTCGAGCGGCTCTGCGCCGACGCCGAGCGCGCGGTCCAGCGCGGCGCGACGCTGCTGCTCCTGTCCGACCGCTATCCGGTGCCGGGCCTGCTGCCGGTCCATGCGCTGCTCGCGGTCGGCGCGGTGCACGCGCATCTGATCGCGAAGCAGCTCCGCTGCGACTGCAACCTGCTCGTCGAGACCGGCAACGCGCGCGACGCGCACCATTTC
>DASWOS010000126.1:0-3082 GCA_036398645.1 Dokdonella sp.
CCTGCGTCGTCGAGGCCGGCGGCGCCGGCTTGAGGATCGTGATGCGGCGCACCGTGTCGCGCGGCACCGAGAGGTCGATCGACCCGGCTTCCGGGCCGAGGCGCAGCGTCAGCGTCGGGTTCGTGTACTTCACGAGCACGCCGCGCCGCGTCGTGTTGAACGTCGTGTCGATCGCGAGCTCGGCACCGATCTCGTGCTCGAGCTCGGCGTACTCGACCGCAGCGCCGGCCGCACGCGCGCCGGACGGCGCCGCCTCCGCCGCCGCCGCCGCGGCGAGCGGCGGCAGCACGAGCGCGAGCGCCGCGAGGACGGCGAGGCATCGAATCTTCATGCTCATGGTGGGATCACGCCGCGGCGGCCGCGCGCGCCTCCATCTGCTGGACGAATTGGTCGAACAGGCCGGCGACGTCGTGCGGGCCGGGCCCGGCCTCGGGATGCCCCTGGAACGCGAACGCCGGCGCATCGAGCAGGCGGATGCCCTGCAGCGAGCCGTCGAACAGCGAGCGGTGCGTCGCGCACGCGTTCGCCGGCAGCGTCGCCTCGTCGACCGCGAAGCCGTGGTTCTGGCTCGAGATCATCACGCGGCCGCTGGCGAGATCGATGACCGGATGGTTCGCGCCGTGGTGGCCGAACTTCATCTTGACCGTGCGCGCGCCGATCGCGAGGCCGAGCAGCTGGTGGCCGAGGCAGATGCCGAACAGCGGCAGCTTCGCGCGGACGAACTCGCGCGTCGCCGCGATCGCGTAGTCGCACGGCTCCGGATCGCCGGGCCCGTTCGCGAGCAGCACGCCGTCCGGGCGCAGCGCGAACACGTCCGCGGCCGGCGTCTGCGCCGGCACCAGCGTGATCTCGCAGCCGCGGTCGGCGAGCAGGCGCAGGATGTTCGCCTTGACGCCGAAGTCGTAGACGACGACGCGCAGCCGCTTGGCCGGCGTCGCGAACGCGCGCCGGTCGAGCACGTAGCTGCCTTCGCGCCAGACGCCGCGCTCGCGCACGGAGACGACCTTCGCGAGATCCATGCCGGACAGGCCCGGGAACGCGCGCGCCGCGGCGAGCGCCGCGTCCTCGGTCGCGGCGGCGCCGGCCAGGATGCAGCCGTTCTGCGCGCCGCCGTCGCGCAGCCGCCGCGTCAGCCGGCGCGTGTCGACCTCGGCGATCGCGACGATGCCGTTGCGCTTCAGGTACGCGTCGAGCGGCTCCTCGGCGCGCCAGCTGCTCGCCGCGAGCGGCAGGTCGCGGATGACGAGGCCGGCGGCGTGCACGCGCGCGGACTCCGCGTCGGCCGCGTTGCAGCCGGTGTTGCCGATGTGCGGATAGGTCAGCGTGACGATCTGCCGCGCGTACGACGGATCGGTCAGGATCTCCTGATAGCCGGTCATCGCGGTGTTGAACACGACCTCGCCGACCGCCTGTCCCTCGGCGCCGACGGCGCGGCCACGGAACACGCTGCCGTCGGCCAGGGCAAGGAGAGCGGGGATCGTCATGCGTTCGCCTGTGTTCGTGTGATGGACGGGTCCGGATCGCGCCGACGCCGGATGCGACCGCGCGCGGACCGGGGCTCGGCGGGCCGCGGCGCGAGTCACTGAAGGGATCAAGGCGAGCGAAAATTCTAGGGCCGGCCCGGCACGCTGTCCACCGAGCGGTCTACAATCCGCGGCATGCGCGGCCGAACGACGGATTCGAGATGAACGCGGTGCCGGACACGTCCGCCCCGCTTTCTCGCCAGGTTCCGCTGCTCGACGCGGCGCGGCTCGAGCGCGCGGACACGCAGGTCCGTGACGCGACGTTCCGGTTCCTCGTCGCGCACGAGCAGCTGCCCGCAGCCGCGTACGCCGAGCTCGAACGCGACTTTCCGCGCTACGCGAGCGCCGGCTTCTTCCCGTACGAGGCGAAGGACTGCGGCGCGTCCGTCAACCGGCTGATCGAGGAGCTGACCTCGCCCGCGGTCGCCGACGCGATCGGCGCGCGGCTCGGCGTGCCGGATCTCGGTCGCCTGCCGAGCCTCGTCACGTTGTGCCGGTTCCTGAACAAGCGGCACGGCACGATCCACACCGACAGCCGCTCGAAGGTCGTGACCGCGCTGGTCTATCTGAACGCGTCGTGGCCGCACGGCAGCGAGGGCTGCCTGCGCTTCCTGAAGCGCATCGACGACATCGACGACGTCGTTGTCCCGGAGATCCCGCCGCTCTACGGCACGCTGGTCGCGTTTCGCCGCGCGGACAATTCGTTCCACGGCCATCTGCCGCACGAGGGCGAGCGCCGCGTGATCCAGATCGCGTGGCTGACCAGCGAGCAGGAGAAGCTGCGCAAGACGCAGCGCGGCAAGGTCTCGCGCGTGCTCAAGAAGCTGCTCGGCGCGCTCGACCGGCGTTTCGGCGCGCGCCGCGGCCGCAACGCCGCGCACGAGGACTGAGCGCGCCGCGGCCGGCGCGGCGGCTTTATGCTGGGGGTTTCCGCGGCCCGCACCGACGCCATGTCCGCCGTTCGCTCCCTGCTCCGCGTCGCGCTGCTCTGCGCGCCGCTCGCCGCCGTCCACGGCCTCGCCGCCGCGCATCGGGGCGAACCGCCTTACGGCCTGCTGCACCGCGCACGTGTCGGCGCCGAGCCGGCGACCGCCGAGCTCCGCGCGATCGACGCGGCCGCGCGCCGCGCCGAGCTCGAGCCGGCCGCGCGTGACGCGATCGGGCCGCGGACGAAGCGGCTGCAGGTCGCCGACGACGAGGCGGTGTCGATCGCGCCGGAGCGCGACGGCGCCTGGCAGACGCTCGACGACGGCTCTCGGCTCTGGCGCCTGCGCGTGCGCGCGGCCGGCGCGACGGACCTGCGCCTCGGCTTCGCGCGCTTCGCGCCGCCGCCCGGCACGACGCTGCACGTGATCGGCGCCGACGACGCATACCAGGGGCCGTACACCGCGGCCGACGCGGCCGCCGGCCGGCTCGCGACGGCGGCGGTGCCCGGCGACAGCGCGATCGTCGAGCTGCACGTGCCGGCCGGCGCCGCGCTCGCCGACGGCGCGGTCGTGCTGAGCGACGTCGGCGCCGGCTTCCGCGACCGGTTCGGCCGCGCGGCGCAGGCCGACACC
>DASWOS010000127.1:0-5364 GCA_036398645.1 Dokdonella sp.
GCGGCGCGCGGCGCTGAGCTGGGACGGCGCCGAATTCTCGCGGCTCGCCGACGCCGCGATCGAGACGTTCGCGGCGGCGCGTCCGCGCGGCGCCGAGCCTGCGCTCGGCAGTGACGTGGTCCTGATCGTCGGACTGCCGAACGCCGGCCTCGAGCGCGTCCTCGCAGCGCTCGCCGCGCATCCGGACGCGAGCGTCGGCGACGGCGTGCCCGAGCTCGTCCACGTGATCCAGGAGGAATCGACACGACGCCACGCGACGTTCCCGGAGTGGGTGCACGACGCGGACGCGGACGATTGGCGGCGGCTCGGACGGCATTACGTCGAGCGAATCGCGCGCTGGTCGCGCTCCGGCGCCGTGCAGATCGACGCGACGCCGGGCCAGTTCCCGTTTCTCGGCGCCGCGCTCGCGATGCTGCCGGGCGCGCGCGTGGTCGACTGCCGCGACGACGCGCTCGAGACCTGCTGGTACGCGTACCGTCGGCTGTTCCCGATCGGTCGCGAAGCCTACAGTTACGACTTCGTCGACCTCGCGCGGCACTGGCGCGACTACGACCGCCTGATGCTGTTCTGGCACGCGCAGCACGCCGGCCGCGTCCATCAGCACGACGCGGCGCGGCTCGCCGCGGACCCGGCCACGGCCCTGCGCGAGCTGCTCGCGTTCTGCGGGCTCTCGTTCGATGCCGACGGCCTGAAGGCGCGCGCGCCGGCCGCGCCGCTCGCCGCGGCGCGCGAGTACGGCGCGCGGCTCGAGCCGCTGCGCCGCCTGCTCGATCCGTACGCGCGCGCCGCCGACTGAGCGCCGTTCCCGTCGACGGCTCCGAGCGGCCGGTGCGCACGCTGAGCGCGGCGCAGGTACGCGAGCCGCTGCGGAAGGACACTGCGCCGGCGCGTACGGAGAACGGCTCGATCCGCTCCGCCGCGCGCTCGCGCAAACGCACGCCTGAGCCTGCGGCGGTGCCGCGCCGGTGAGCGCGCCGCGCCGGGGCGGCTCGGGCACGTTCTCGGTTATGCTGCGTGATCTTCCGGGTGCGGCTCGATGACGAACTCGACGACCTTCGACGTCTCGCCGGCGCGGGTTTCCGGCGCTCCGATGGACCGCCTCGCCGGCTTGTCGCAAGGCGCCCGCGATCTCGCGTCGCGCGCGATGGCCGAGCTCGCGCGCGATCGTTTCGACGCGGCCGCGACGCCGCTGCAGGGCGCGCTCGCGCTCGCGCCGTCGCATCCGGAGCTGCTGCGCCTGTACGCGGTGCTGAGCTACCGGCGGGATCGCGGCGGCGACGCGGTCGCGGCGCTGCGCAAGGCGCTCGCCGCGTGGCCGGACGATCCGCTGATCCTGAACGATCTCGGCAACGCGCTGGCCGCCGTGCGGCAGATCGACGAGGCGTTCGCCTGCTGGCGGCGCGCCTGTACGCTCGCGCCGGAGTTCGGCCTCGCCTGGTACAACCTCGGCCGCCACCTGCACGACGAGGGGCTCGTCGCCGAAGGCGAGGAGCCGCTGCGGCGCGCCGTCGAATGCATGCCCGAGCATTGGCAGGCGCGCATCCTGCTCGGCGACACCTGGGTGCAGCGCGGCCGGATCGAAGCCGGCGCGGCGGCGTTCCGCGAGGTGCTGGCCCGGCACCCGCAGATCGGCCGCGCATGGTGGGACCTCGCGAACATCAAGACCGTGCGCCTGAGCGACGCCGAGGTCGAGACGCTGTCGGAGCAGTTCGCGCGCACCGATCTCGCCGAGAACGATCGCATCGGCATCGCGTTCGCGCTCGGCAAGGCGCTCGAGGATCGTGAGCGCTACGCCGAGGCGTTCGCGTACTTCAGCGAAGCGAACGCGCGCGTCGCGCGGCGCGTGCAATGGAATCCGCACGGCTTTCCGCAGCTCGTCGCGCGGATACTCGCCGCGTTCTCGGCGCCGCACGCGCGCGCGGCCGTGCCCGAGCTCGGCGACGACGTCGTATTCGTCGTCAGCATGCCGCGCTCCGGCTCGACGTTGACCGAGCAGATTCTCGCCGCGCATTCGGCGATCGAAGGCGCCGGTGAGCTGCCGTACCTCGGCCAGGTGATCGCCGAGGAATCCGAGCGACGCGGCGCGCGCTTCCCGGACTGGGTCGGCTCGGCCACCGCCGCGGACTGGGAGCGGATGGGACGCCGCTATCTCGCGCTGACGACGCGAAGGCGCGCGCGCTCCTCGCGCTTCACCGACAAGATGCCGACGAACTGGATGCTGGTCGGCGCGATCCGCGCGATGCTGCCGGGCGCGCGCATCGTCAACTGCCGGCGCGATCCGCTCGAAACGTGCTGGTCCTGCTACAAACAGCTGTTCGCATACGGCCAGGAATACACCTACGACCTCGATCACCTCGCCGTCTACCGCCGCGCGTACGAGCACGCCGTGAGCCGATGGGCGGCGCTGCATCCGCAGCATTTCCGCGACCAGGCCTACGAGGCGCTGCAGGCCGAGCCGGAAGCGCAGACGCGTGCGCTGCTCGACTTCTGCGGGCTTCCGTTCGAAGACGCCTGCCTGCGCTTCCACGAAAGCGCTCGCAGCATCCGCACGCCGAGCGCCGCGCAGGTGCGTCAGCCGATCCGGCGCGACACCGCGCGCGCCGTGCATTACGGCAAGCTGCTCGACCCGCTGCGGCGCGCGCTCGCGCTGCCCGATGCGGTGCCGGACGGCGGACGCAGCGCAGGCTTCGGCAGCGCGGCATGACGGCGCGAGTCGACGACGACGGCGCCCGGCCGAGCGAAGCCGGTGCGCAGCGAGACGACGCGGCGCGCGCGGCCGGCTTGCCTGCACGCGCGGCGCGGCAGCTGCGCCGCGCGCTGCAATGGCTCGATCGCGGCGAGATCGCTCACGCCGAGCGTGCCGCCGCCGACGCGCTGGCGCTCGCGCCGGGCCACCCGGAGGCGATGCGCGTGCATGCGCTCACGCTGCACCGCGACGGCCGTTACGGAGAAGCCATCGCGTTGCTGCGGAGCGCGCTCGAACAGCGTCCTCGCGACGAGCTGATCCACAACAATCTCGGCAGCGCGCTCGCCGAGAGCGGCGACTTCGAGCAGGCGGTCGTCGCGTTCCGCGCCGCCTGTGCGTGCGCGCCGGAGCTCGCCGCGGCGTGGTTCAACCTCGCCAACGCGCTCGATGCGCTGCACCGCTACGACGAAGCGCTCGACGCCAGCGCGCACGCGCTGCGCGCCGAGCCGCAGCATCGCACCGCGCGCCTCCTGCACGCGAACCTGCTCGCGGCGGGCGGCCGCATCGACGACGCAGTCGCCACGTTCCGCGAGGGGCTGCGACACGAGCCGGCCGCCGCCGAGGTCTGGGCCGGTCTGCTCGGCCTCAAGGCGTACCTGCCCGATGCGGCGGACCTCGACGCACTGCGGCGCCTCTGCGCGGACACGCGCCCCGCGGTGCCGCGGCGCGCGCTCGCGCACTTCGCCTACGGCATGGCGCTCGAAGCGAACGGGCGGCTGACCGACGCGTTCGACGCGTTCATGACCGCGGCGGCGCTGAAGCGCAGCCTCGTGCGATGGGACGCCGATGCGATGAGCCGCATCGTCGACGGCTTGATCGACGCGTTCTCGGGCCCGATCGCAGCGGCGTCCGATCCGGAGCTCGGCCGCGAGGCGATCCTGATCTGCGGTTTGCCGCGCTCGGGATCGACGTTGACCGAGCAGATCCTCGCCGCGCATCCGGACGTCGACGGCGCCGGCGAGCGGCCGGTGCTGATCGACGTGCTGCGCGACGAGGGTCGACGCCGCGGCGTCGACCTGGCGCGTTGGGTCGGCGCGGCGAGTGCGGACGATTGGGCGCGGCTCGGCCGCGAATACCTCGATCGCATGCGGCCGTCGCGCGGCGTACGGCCGCGCTTCACCGACAAGATGCTCGTCAACTGGCAGGTCGTCGGCGCCGCGCGCGCAATGCTGCCCGGCGCGCGCATCGTCGAATGCCGGCGCGATCCGCTCGAGACGTGCTGGAGCTGCTTCAAGCACCATTTCGCCAACGAACAGAACTTCAGCTACGACCTCGGCGAGATGGCCGCGTACTGGCGCGACTACGATCGCCTGATGCGGTTCTGGCACGAGCGCGATCCCGACGTGATCTTCACGCAGGAGCTCGAGGCGCTGACCACCGATCCCGAGCCGCGCATCCGCGCGCTGCTCGAGTTCTGCGCGCTCGACTTCGATCCGGCCTGCCTGCGTCCGCACGAAGCCGAGCGCCACGTACGCACGGCGAGCGCGGCGCAGGTGCGCATGCCGCTGCGCGGGGCCGCGGCGACCGCGGCGCGCTACGGCGCGCTGCTCGATCCGCTGCGGCGCGCGCTGGAGACCGGGCGCGGGCTCGCGGCGGGCGCGCCGATCTGATCTGCTAAGCTCGCGCGGTCTCCCGATCGCATCTACGATGGCCTCATCGCTCCCGTCGACGGCGGCCGCTCCGGCTGCGGCCTCCGCTCCGCCGCCGGACCGGCTCGCCGGACTCTCGCCGCAGGTCGCCGATCTGCTGCGGCGCACGTCGCAGCACCTGCGCGCGGGACAGCTGCCGCTCGCCGAACAGGCGCTCGCCGGCGCCGAAGCGCTCGCGCCGACCAACGTCGAGGTGCGTCGCACGCGCGGACTGTTGCTGAACCATGCCGGGCGCCATGCCGAAGCACGAGCGCTGATCGAGCGGCTGCTCGAGGAATGCCCGGACGATCCCGCGCTGCTGAACGATCTCGCCGGCTCCGCGCGCGGGTGCGGCGACTACGACGCGGCGTTCGCGGCGTGGCGACGCGCCTGCGAGCTGCAGCCGGACTTCACGATCGGCTGGTTCAACCTCGCACGCCATCTGAAGGAGCAGGCCTGGATCGAGGAATCGCTGCCGGCGCTCGAGCGCACGGTCGCGCTCGCGCCGGACCATCTGCTCGCGCGCACGATGTACGCCGACGTGCTCGTCCATCTCGGCGAGCTCGAGCGCGCACGCGCCGAGTACCTCGAGGTGCTGCGCCGCGCACCGAAGGTCGGGCCGGCCTGGTGGGGCCTCGCGAACATCAAGACCGTGCGTTTCAGCGAGGACGAGACGCGGCGTCTCGCCGAGCTCGTCGAGACGCCGCAGGTCGGCGAATCCGACCGCATCGGCATGGGTTACGCGCTGGCGAAGGCGTACGAGGATCACGGTCGCTACGTCGATGCGTTCGAAACGCTGACGCGCGCGAACCGGCGCCTGCGCGCGCTGAAGCCGTGGAACGCCGCGCACTTCAGTGCCGCGGTCGAGGCGATGCTGGCCCGCTTCCGGCAGCCGCACCCGCACGCCGACGATGCGCGGCTCGGCGAGGAGGTCATCTTCGTCGTCAGCCTGCCGCGTTCCGGCTCGACGCTGACCGAGCAGATCCTCGC
>DASWOS010000128.1:0-5971 GCA_036398645.1 Dokdonella sp.
CTACGCGCTGAAGCCGATGAACTGCCCGGGCCACGTGCAGATCTTCAACAGCCGCCAGCACAGCTACCGCGATCTGCCGGTGCGCTACGGCGAGTTCGGCGGCTGCCATCGCAACGAACCGTCCGGCGCGCTGCACGGCATCATGCGCGTGCGCGCGTTCACGCAGGACGACGGCCACGTCTTCTGCACCGAGGATCAGATCGAAGCCGAGGTCACCGCGTTCCACCGCCAGGCGCTGAAGGTCTACGCGGATTTCGGCTTCGACGACATCCAGATCAAGATCGCGCTGCGGCCGGAATCGCGGCTCGGCGCCGACGCGACGTGGGACAAGGCCGAGGACGCGCTGCGCTCGGCGCTGCGCGCCTGCGGCGTCCAATGGCAGGAGCTCCCCGGCGAGGGCGCGTTCTACGGGCCGAAGATCGAGTACCACCTGAAGGACTCGATCGGGCGCGCCTGGCAGCTCGGCACGATGCAGGTCGATTTCATGATGACCGAGCGCCTCGGCGCCGAGTACGTCGACGAGCACAGCCAGCGCCGCCATCCGGTCATGCTGCATCGCGCGATCGTCGGCTCGATGGAGCGCTTCATCGGCATCCTGATCGAACACTACGCCGGCGCGTTCCCGGCCTGGCTCGCGCCGGTGCAGGCGGTCGTCATGAACATCACCGACGCGCAGGCCGAGACCGTCGCCGGGGTCGCGCAAGCCCTTGTCGCGCAAGGTTTCCGCGTCGAGGCGGATTTGCGCAACGAGAAAATCGGCTATAAAATTCGCGAACACACGCTGCAAAAGGTCCCCTACCTGCTGGTCGTCGGCGACCGCGAGAAGGAGGCGGGGGCCGTTGCCGTGCGTACTCGCGCCGGCGAGGACCTGGGGTCGATGTCGATCGCGGCCTTCGCGGAGCGCTTGCAGTCCGAGAGCTCGCGGCACTGATCCGCGGCGGCTCGGGAACGATTTCTCCGTCTGGAGGACGAACGTATCGCCACCGAAAGCAAGACGAACCGGCGGAACCAAGAGATCCGTGTTCCGCGCGTCCGCGTGATCGGCGCCGAAGGGGAACAGGTCGGCATCCTCACGCGCGACGAAGCGCTGAGCATGGCCATGGACGCCGGACTGGACCTCGTCGAGATTCAGCCGAACGCCGATCCGCCGGTGTGCCGGATCATGGACTTCGGCAAGTTCAAGTTCGAGGCGCAGAAGAAGGCGCACGCGGCGCGCAAGAAGACCAAGCAGGTCGAGATCAAGGAGCTCAAGTTCCGTCCGACGACGGACGTCGGCGACTACGCGATCAAGCTGCGCAACCTGCGCCGCTTCCTCGAGGAAGGCGACAAGGTCAAGATCACGGTGCGCTTCCGCGGCCGCGAGATGGCGCACCAGGAGCTCGGCGAGGCGATGGTCAGGAAGATCGCCGCCGACATCGCCGAGGAGGCGGTCGTCGAGCAGTACCCGCGCATGGAAGGGCGCCTGATGGTCATGATGATCGCGCCGAAGAAGAAGCAGCCGCAGTAGCCGCGAGGCCGCGCGGCCGTCGCGTCCCGGAAGGGCGCGAGCTTCGACCGACGGCGAGCACGGCCGCCGGCATCCGCGGTCACGGCCGAGCGCGGAAGCGTTCGACGAAAGGGGCGGCGAGGCCGGCCGCTCGGGTACGGCGCTCGGCGAACGAGCGCAGGTGGATTCCGCTACACGACACAGGACCGATCCGCACGCGGATCGAGAACACGCCGGAACGAGCAGGACGGAAAGTGCAGCGTTCGCTGCCGCTCACGCCGGTAACGAAGACGACGAAAGGAGTTGGGTCATGCCCAAGATGAAGACGAACCGGGCCGCCGCGAAGCGGTTCCGCAAGACCGCGTCCGGCAAGTACAAGTGCGGCCACGCGTTCAAGAGCCACATCCTCACGAAGAAGTCGACCAAGCGCAAGCGCGGTCTGCGTGCCACCAACCACGTGCGCAAGGAAGACGCCGGCCGCGTCTCGCGCATGCTGCCGTATCTCTGAGGAGGATCCGCCATGGCACGAGTCAAGCGCGGCGTCATCGCCCATCGCCGCCACAAGAAGATCCTCGGCAAGGCCAAGGGTTACTACAACGCACGGCGCAAGGTGTTCCGCGTCGCGAAGCAGGCCGTCACGAAGGCGCACCAGTACGCCTACATCGGCCGCAAGCGCAAGAAGCGCGAGTTCCGCGCGCTGTGGATCGTCCGCATCAACGCCGGCGCGCGTCAGTTCGGACTGTCCTACAGCCGCCTGATGAACGGCCTCAGGAAGGCCGACATCACGATCGACCGCAAGGTGCTCGCCGACATCGCGACGCACGACATCAAGGCGTTCGGCGCGCTCGCGGAAAAGGCCAAGGCCGCTCTGGCCGCGTGAGTCCGTCGCCGGCGCATCGCGCCGGCGACGCAACGATCGGCGGACGTGGGGAGCAGGCGCGGCCTCGCTCCCCATTTCTTTTTCGGCGACGGGAAACCCGATGGACGACTTGAACAGCCGCGTCGAGCATTCGCTGCAGGCGATCGCCGCCGCCGCGACGCTCGAGGCGCTCGACGCCGAGCGCGTCGCCGCGATCGGCCGCTCCGGCTTCGTCACCGAGCAGCTGAAGCAGCTCGGCAAGCTGCCGGGCGACGAACGCAAGGCCGCCGGCGAGCGCATCAACGCGGCGAAGGACGCGCTGCTCGCGGCGATCGCCGAGCGCCGTCGCGCACTCGAGCGCGCCGCGCTCGAGGCGCGCCTCGCCGCCGAGCGCGTCGACGTGACGCTGCCCGGCCGCGACGGCGACCGCGGCGGCCTGCATCCGCTGACGCGTGCGCTCGACCGCATCGTCGCGATCTTCGCGCGGCTCGGCTACGACGTCGCCGACGGCCCCGAGATCGAGGACGACTGGCACAACTTCGGCGCACTGAACTTCCCGCCGGACCATCCCGCGCGCACGATGCACGACACGTTCTGGTTCGCCGACGGCCGTCTGCTGCGCACGCACACCTCGCCGGTGCAGATCCGCGCGGCGGCCGGACGCGAGCCGCCGATCCGCATCATCGCGCCGGGCAAGGTCTACCGCAGCGATTCGGACCAGACCCATTCGCCGATGTTCCATCAGGTCGAGGGGCTGCTGATCGACGAGACCTCGACGATGGCGGACCTCAAGGGCACGCTGCGCGCGTTCCTGCACGCGTTCTTCGAGCGCGACTTCCGCATGATGTTCAAGCCGACGTTCTTTCCGTTCGTCGAGCCCGGCGCCGACGTCGTGATCCGCTGGGAGCTCGCCGACGGCGCCGCGCGTTGGCTCGAGGTGCTCGGTTGCGGCATGGTGCATCCGCAGGTGCTGAGGAACTGCGGCATCGATCCCGAGCGCTACACCGGCTTCGCGTTCGGCATGGGCGTCGAGCGGCTCGCGATGCTGCGCTACGGCGTCACCGACCTGCGCGCGTTCTTCGAGAACGACGTGCGCTTCCTCCGGCAGTTCGCCTGAGGAACGCGCCGGCGATGCGGACGCGGAGAGCCGGAGCGCGCCTCGTGCCGCGTCGCGAATTCCGGCCGCCGGTCGGCGCCGTTCTGACCCGATTCTCCCTTTTCGATTCCCGGCTTTGCCCATGAAGATCTCCGAGAACTGGCTGCGCGAGCGTGTCGCGCTCGATGCGGATCGCGACGCGCTGATCGAGCGCCTGGACATGATCGGCCACGAGGTCGAGAGCGCCGAGCGCATCGGCGAGGCGCTCGACGGCATCGTCGTCGGCGAGATCCTCGCCTGCGCGAAGCATCCCGAGGCCGACCGCCTGCAGGTCTGCGAAGTCGACGCCGGCGACGCGCGGCTCACGATCGTCTGCGGCGCGCCGAACGCGCGCGCCGGGCTCAAGGCGCCGCTGGCGCGGATCGGCGCGCGCGTCGGCGAGCTGACGATCAAGGCCGCGAAGCTGCGCGGCGTCGAGTCGTCCGGCATGCTTTGCTCGGCGAAGGAGCTCGGCCTCGACGCCGACGCGTCGGGCCTGCTCGAGCTGCCGCCGGACGCGCCGGTCGGCGCGCCGCTCGCGCGCTGCCTCGGCCTGCCCGACACCGTGCTCGACCTCGGCCTGACGCCGAACCGCGGCGACTGCCTGTCGCTCGAGGGCCTCGCGATCGACGTCGCCGCCGCGTTCGACGCGCCGCGCGCCGCGCTCGCGATCGAGCCGGTGCCGGCCGTGGCCGCGCGCCGCATCGAGATCCGCCTCGACGCGCCGGCCGACTGCCCGCGCTACTGCGGCCGTTTCGTGCTCGGCCTCGACGCGCGCGCGCAGACGCCGCTGTGGATGCGCGAGCGCCTGCGCCGCTCGGGCCTGCGCCCGATCGGCCTGCTCGTCGACGTGACGAACTACGTGATGCTCGAGCTCGGCCAGCCGCTGCACGCGTTCGACGCGGAGACGCTGCGCGGCCCGATCGGCGTGCGCCGCGCACGCGCCGGCGAGACGCTCCGGCTGCTCGACGAACGCGAAGTCGCGCTCGACGACGCGTTCCTCGTGATCGCCGACGCGGACCGGCCGGTCGCGCTCGCCGGGCTCATGGGCGGCTACGACACGCGCATCGGCACGGCGACCGCGAACGTGTTCCTCGAGGCGGCCCACTTCGCGCCGGCCGCGCTGGCCGGTCGAGCACGCCGGCTCGGCCTGCACACCGACGCGGCGCACCGCTTCGAGCGCGGCGTCGATCCGGACCTGCCGCGTCGCGCGCTCGAGCGCGCGACGCGGCTGATCCTCGACGCGGCCGGCGGCGAGCCGGGCGAGATCGTCGAGGCCTGCGCGCCGGCGCAGCTGCCCGCGCGCGCGCCGGTGCGGCTGCGCCGCGCGCGCATCGAGCGCGTGCTCGGCATCGGCATCGCCGACGCCGAGGTCGAGCGCATCCTGCGCGCGCTCGATCTCCGCGTCGAGGCGGACGCCGACGGCTGGCGTGCGACGCCGCCGGGCCGGCGCTTCGATCTCGCGATCGAGGAGGATCTGATCGAGGAGGTCGCGCGCATCCACGGCTACGAGCGCATCCCCGAGCGCGCGCCGCGCGGCGAGCTCGCCGCGCCGTCGCTGCGCGAGGACCGCGTCGACGCGGCGCGGCTGCGCGCTCAGCTCGCCGCGCGTGGTTACCACGAAGCGATCACCTACGCGTTCGTCGCCGGCGAGCAGCTCGCGGCCTGGGGGCTCGAACGCGGCGCGATCGCGTTGTCGAACCCGCTGTCGGCGGAGCTGTCGGTCATGCGCACGAGCCTGCTGCCGGGGCTCGCCGCCGCGCTCGCGGCGAATCGCAGCCGGCAGCAGACGCGCGTGCGGCTGTTCGAGGTCGGGCGCAGCTATTTCGGCCGGCCCGCGGACGCGTCGTCCGCGGCCGACGCCCCGCTCGAGATCGACCGCATCGCCGGCGTCGCCTGCGGCTCGGCGCGTGCCGAGCAGTGGGGCGAGCAGAAGCGCGCGCTCGACTTCTTCGATCTCAAGGGCGACGTCGAATCGCTGCTCGCGCTGAGCGGCGCCGCCGGCGAGTTCCGCTTCGAGCCGGCGGCGGCGGCGTGGCTGCATCCGGGCCAGGCCGCCGAGCTTCGCCGCGGCGAGCGCGTGGTCGGCCTGCTCGGCGCGCTGCATCCGGACCTGCTGAAGGCGCTCGATCTCGACGACGACGTCTACGCGTTCGAGCTCGATCTCGACGCGCTGTGCGCCGCGCGCGTGCCGTCGGCCGAGGCGCTGTCGCGCTATCCGTCGGTGCGCCGCGACCTCTCGTTCGAGCTGCCCGACGAGGTGCCGTACGCGAGCGTCGCGGCCGCGGTCCGCGACGCGATCGGCGCGATGCTCGCCGAGATCGTGCTGTTCGATCGCTACGCCGGCGAGAACCTCGGAAAAGGTGTCAAAAGCTTCGCTATAGGCTTGATTTTGCAGGACCGTTACCGCACGCTTACGGACGCGGATGCGGACCGTTGCGTGGCTCTCGCGGTCGCCGCTCTGGAATCCGGTTGCAAAGCAAAGCTGCGA
>DASWOS010000129.1:0-2932 GCA_036398645.1 Dokdonella sp.
GGCCGGCACGGCCGGTGCGCTCGCCGCGACCGGTGCTTCGGGCTCGGCGGAGTCGCCCTCGCGCGTCTCCGCGGTCCAGCGATAGCCGAAGCGCGGCACCGTGCGCAGGTAGCGTTGCGTCTCGCCGTCGTCGCCGATCGCGCGGCGCGCGGTCAGGATCGTCTTCGCGAGCGCCGCGTCGCTGACCTCGACCTTGCCCCAGACCGCGGCGACGAGCTCATCGCGGCCGACCGCGCGATCGCGGTGCCGGATCAGATAGGCCAGGCAATCGAACACGAGCGGCGCGACCGCGACCGGCGCGCCGTCGCGCAGGATCGTGCGCAGCGCGACGTTGACGGTGCAGTTGCCGAAGCGGACGACCTGGGCCATTCGGCAAGACTACCAGCGGCCGTGCCGCGGACGCGGCGGTGGGCGCGCCGGGGCGCGGCGCGCGGGTGCGTCAGTACGCGAACTCGCGGAACACCGGATCGACGCTGCCGCCCCACGGCCCGTGGAACAGCTCGAGCTTGCGCTCGGCCGGCGTCTGGTCGGCATCGACGATCGCGAGCAGCGCGTCGAGGAAGAGGCTCTCGTCGGCGCCGTGCACGTTCGTGCGCGCGCGGCGCTCGAGACCGTGCGCGGCGATCTTCAGCGCCTCGGCGGCGAGATCGCGCACGCGCGCGCCGCGGTTCGCGCCGAGGCGCGCCGGCAGCTTCAGCGCGTGCCGCGGCACGCCGTCGCGCAGCGCGTGGCGCTCCTCGCGCGTGAAGTCCTTGACGAGGTCCCAAGCCGCGTCGAGCGCGACCGAATCGTAGAGCAGGCCGACCCAGAACGCCGGCAGCGCGCACAGCCGGTTCCACGGCCCGCCGTCGGCACCGCGCATCTCGAGGTACTTCTTGAGGCGCACCTCGGGGAACGCGGTCGTCATGTGGTCGGCCCAGTCGCGCAGCGTCGGCCGCACGCCGGGCAGCTCGGCGAGCTCGCCGGCCATGAACGCGCGGAACGAGCGCCCGGCCAGATCGACGTACTCGCCGTCGCGGTAGCTGAAGTACATCGGCACGTCGAGCAGGTAGTCGACGTAGCGCTCGTAGCCGAAGCCGTCGTCGAAGACGAAGTCGAGCATGCCGGTGCGGTCGGCGTCGGTGTCGGTCCAGATCTGCGAGCGGTAGCTCTGGTAGCCGTTCGGCGCGCCGTCGGTGAACGGCGAGTCGGCGAACATCGCGGTCGCGACCGGCTGCAGCGCGAGGCCGACGCGGAACTTCTTGACCATGTCCGCCTCGTCGGCGAAGTCGAGGTTGACCTGCACCGTGCACGTGCGCGCCATCATGTCGAGGCCGAGCGAGCCGACCTTCGGCATGTAGCGGCGCATGATCGCGTAGCGTCCCTTCGGCATCCACGGCATGTCCTCGCGCCGCCACTTCGGCTGGAAGCCCATGCCGAGGAAGCCGAGGCCGAGCTCGTCGGCGACGGCCTTGACCTCGCGCAGGTGCTGCGACACCTCGGCGCAGGTCTCGTGGATCGTCGCGAGCGGCGCGCCGGACAGCTCGACCTGGCCGGCCGGCTCGAGCGTGACCGACGCGTCGTCGCGCAGCAGCGCGATCAGCTTGCCGTGCTCCTCGACGCGCGCCCAGCCGAAGCGCGTCATGCCTTCGAGCAGCGCGGCGATGCCGCGCTCGCCGTCCCAGGTCGGCGGACGCAGGTCGTCGAGGCGAAAGCCGAACTTCTCGTGCTCGGTGCCGATGCGCCAGTCCGTCTCCGGCTTCGCGCCGGACGCGAGATAGGCGACCAATTCGTCGCGGCCGGAGATCGGAGTTTCGGTGACGGCGGAAGGTCCGGACACGAGGCTGCCTCGATGGGGAGCGCGCACTATGGGGGCTGCGCCGGCGTGTTGAAAGGGGGCGCCGCGGCGACGCCGGCGGCGTCCGCCGGGGCGCGACGGCGCTCGGCGAATCAGGCACGCACCCGCTCGACGAACGCGGGCCGCGGCGCCGGCCGCACGCCGTGGCGCGGACGCGCGAGCGCGGCTCCGCTGCCGCGGCGGCGCATCGGTGCCCGGCTCGCGCACGAGCGGCCGGCCGCCGTCGTCACCGAGATCGGCGAATGCCGCGAGCATGCGACGGCGGCGCCGACACGGTTCGCGACCGGCGGCGCTGGCGCTCGAACGAGCCGGTGCGCAGCGCGCGCCGGCTGCACGCCGCAGCGATGGAACGGTTCGAGCGCGTGCCGCGCCTGCGTCGACCGCATCGGCGCGGTCGCGGCGCCCGCGAGGCGCTGCTCGACGAGGCGCGACGCTCGCGCGCGGCGTGGCGGCTGGACGGCTCGCAGTCTGCGAGAGCGATCCGCGTGCCACCGCGAGTCACACTTCGTCGAGGTCGCCGCGCGGACGTCGGCGGCGGCGGCGACCGCCGGAGCGATCGCGTTCTCGTACGCGCGCCGCTCGACGGCGCCCGACGGGCTCCGGCCTGATGCGCGCGCGCCGCCGGTATCGCGATCAGCCGCCCGACGCCGCCACGGCCGGCGTGTCGGCGACGCCGAACAGCCAGTGTGCGAGCACGGCCCTCGCCTCGTCGAGACCGGTCTTCTTCGTCGACGACAGCAGCTGCGCGCTCGCTCCGGGGAACTCGGCCGCGAGCGTCTTGCGCACCGCGGCCAGCGTGCGCGCGGCCTCGGCCTGCGACAATTTGTCCGACTTCGTCAGCAGGCCGTGGCACGGCCGCGCGCTCGCGGCGCAGAACGCGAGCATCTGCCGGTCGAATTCCTTCAGCGGATGGCGCACGTCCATGACCAGCACGACGCCCTTCAGCGAGGCGCGCGTGCGCAGGTATTCGTCGAGCACGCCGCGCCAGTGCAGGCGCAGCGACTCCGGCACTTTCGCGTAGCCGTAGCCGGGCAGGTCGATCAGCCGCCGCGCCGGATCGGCGAGCGGAAACACGACGATCTGCTGCGTGCGGCC
>DASWOS010000130.1:0-2567 GCA_036398645.1 Dokdonella sp.
CACGCGCGACGATCCGGAAGGACGCCCGACCGTGTTCGAGGATCTGCAGAAGATCAACGGCGCGCGCTGGGTCGCGGTCGGCCGCCTCGACATCAACACGACCGGCCTGCTGCTGCTGACGACCGACGGCGACCTCGCCAACCATCTGATGCACCCGCGCTCGGAAATCGAGCGCGAGTACATCTGCCGCGTGCACGGCGAGGTGCCGGACGAGACGATCGAGCGGCTGCGCACCGGCATCGAGCTCGAGGACGGCCCGGCACGCTTCGACGAGATCGCGGTGATCAGCCGCGGGCCGAGTCATTCCTGGTTCCGCGTCGTGCTGCGCGAGGGGCGCAACCGCGAGGTGCGCCGCATGTGGGAGTCGCAAGGCCTGCTGGTCAGCCGCCTGAAGCGCATCCGCTACGGCAGCGTCGAGCTGCCGCGCGGGTTGCTGCGCGGCCGCTCGGCCGAGCTCGACGCGGCGCAGATCGCGCGCCTGCGCGAGCAGGCCGGCCTGCAGCAGCCGACGCCGCGGCTGACGCTCGCGCCGGTCATCGGCCAGCGCCGCGCCACGCCGACCGAGTTCAAGCCGGTGCCGAAGACGCAGCAGGCGTGGACCGGCGCGAATCAAGAGGAAGCGCGCGAGTTCGCCGCGTTCGACCGCCTGCGCGACGACGGCTGGCGCAACGGCAAGCCGCCCTCGCGCAAGCAGCCGCGCAACAACAGCAACCGCACGCGCAAGCCGGCCGGCGGCGGCAACGCGCGGCCACAGCAGGGCCAGGCGGCGAACCAGGGCAAGCGCGGCGGCGGTCGCGGCAAGACGCCGCGCGCCGCCGGCGCCGCGTACAGCGAACCGGGCCTGAGCCCGGCCGTGCTGCGCAGCTGGTTCCCGGAGGCCGCCGCGCAGCCGGGCGGGCGCAAGCGCCGCGGCGCGCGGCCCGGCGCCGAAGTGCAGTTCCAGGCCGGCCAGTTCCAGCCGCGCTCGCCGAAGCCGCAGTCGCAGCGCGGCCGCGGACCGCAGGCGCCGCGCCAGGGCGGTTCGCCGGGCAATTCGATCCACGATGCGCCGAAGGCGCCGGACCGGCGCGGACCGCGCGGCAACCGCCCGCGCGGACCGCGTCCGCGCTGAATCGCGCGCACGAAAAAAGCGGCGGACCGCGTCCGCCGCTTGCGCGCCGTCCCCGTCCGCCCGGCGTCAGTCGAGCTTCAGCGCCTTGCGGTCGCCGTCGCGGCGCTTGCGCTCCTTCGCGCCGAACTCCGCCTCGCAGCCGTCGCGCTTGACCATGACGCAGTCGAGGTAGTCGGTGATCTCGACCAGCGCGGCGCGGATCGCCTTGCCGGCCGGCGTGTTCTCCTCGTGCGCGAGGCTGCCGCCGAAGCCGCCGCGGAACAGGCCGACCGAGACGCCGCCGCCGGAGCTGCGGCCTTCGATCGTGCGCGAGAAATCGACTTCGCCGGTCGACGCGTTGACGACGCGCACGTCGACGGCGAGGTAGGCCTCGGACTTCTTGCCGCCGAGCGAGATGCCGCGGAAGCTCAGCCCGCCGCCGGTGTCGGCGGTGTTCTCCTCGTAAGACGTCACCGTGCCGAACACGAGATAGTCCGCGCCGGTGACCTGGCCCATCTTCGCGCCGGTGCCGGAGCGCACGCGGCCGGACGCGGCGAGGTTCTGCTCCTCGAGCACCTTCTCGAGCCGGGAGCGCTCGACGACGCGGAAGTCGCCGCTGCTCGACAGCTCGTTCGACAGCATGCCGGACAGCTCCCAGCCGACGCCGCCGCGCCACCAGCCCGCGGCGGATTCGTTCTTGAACTCGGCGACGCCGACCGCCGGCTTGCCGGCGGCATGGACGCTGCCGACGCCGGCGATGCCGGCGGCGGCGAACAGGATGGCGAAAATCGACTTGCTCATAAGCCCCTCTCCGATCGGATTGACCTCGACTGCTCTCCCCCGTCCAGCAAGGCACCCCACCGGGTCGGGTTCGTTCCGCGTGCGGTTCTCTCTGCGGAGACCGCGCGTCGGACCGTCCCCCATCGCCGCGACGATTGCGATGATTCTAGCAGCCGGCCTCGCCACCGCCCGCGGCGCGGTTCGCAGGCACATGCGGACCGCGGTCACGCTCACGGTGTGATCCGGTTCGCACGATGCCGCCGCGCGCGGCGTCAGCCGCGGTCGACGAGGTCGGCGTATTCCGGGTGTCGCGTGAGATACACCGCCGCGTACGAGCATTGCGGCCGCACGCGCCAGCCTTCGGCGCGCGCCGCGTCGAGCGCGGCCTTGGTCAGCGCCGCGGCGATGCCGCGGCCGCCGACCGCGTCCGGCACGCCGGTGTGCACGATCGCGAGCACGCCGTCGTGCAGGCGGTACTCGAGCACGCAGAGCGCGCCGTCGACGCTCGTCTCGAAGCGACGGGCGGCATCGTTGCGCGTGATCGTGAATTCCTGCGTCATGGCGTCCTCCGGGCCGCGGCTGCGATCGCGCTACGATACCGCGGCGCCGCGGGCGGCGCCTCGTGTACGCTGTCGGTCCCGTCGCCGCGGCCCGCGTCGCATGCCGTTCGTCCAGCACCGCCCGTCCGCTCCGCTGC
>DASWOS010000131.1:0-2350 GCA_036398645.1 Dokdonella sp.
TCTGCGGATTGATGTTCACGCGGCTCGAGCCGCCACGGACGGCTTGGCTCTATCCGTTCGCCGCGCTGTTCCTCGCGGCCTCGTGGCTGATCGAGCAGCGCTACGCGTTGATCCCGCTGACGCTCTGGCTCGCATTTCGCGAGCCGCGCTCGCGCCGGGTCGAGTGCGCGACGTTGCTGCTCTGGCTCGCGCTCGCGGTCTACGTGTTCCAGGGATTCACCGCCGGCCGCTTCTTCCTCTGATCCCGTGCGAAACTTGCCGCCTTCGAATCAGCGAAGATGCCGATGAAAGCGAATCCGTTCTCGTGGCCGTTCCGTCTGCAGTTCCTGCTCGGCGGCGTGATCTGCCTCGCGCTGCTCGCCTATGCGATCTACGCGCAGTTCGAGCTCCGCATCGAGCCGTGTCCGAAATGCATCTTCCAGCGCGTCGCGTTCCTCGCGATGGGCGTGTTCTTCCTGGCCGGCGCCGTGCACGATCCGCACGCCGCCGGCCGGCGTGCGTACGCGGTCCTCGTCGCGATCGCGGCGGCGGTCGGCGCGGTCGTCGCGGTGCGCCATCTCTGGGTCCAGCTCGGACCGCACGATCCGCTGATGGAAGGCTGCGGGCCCGGGCTCAACTATCTGCTCGATTCGTTCCCGATCGCCGAAGCGATCAAGAAAGCGTTCATGGCGACCGGCGACTGCGGCGAGATCAACTGGACGTTCCTCGGCCTGACGATGCCGGGCTGGACGCTGATCTGGTACGTGCTGCTCGGCGGCGCGGCGCTCCGGGCCGGCTTTCGCCGGCGGCCGGCCTGACCGCGCGGCGGCGCGGCATTCGATAGGCGCGGCGCTCGCCGCTGTGGCATCATCGTTTCCCGCAACGCAGCAATCGCATCTCACGATGGCGACGAGATCGATCGAACGCAGCATCGCTCCGGTCCGCGAGGCGACCGGCTGGTCGCCGTCGTCGTGGCAGCAGCGGCCGCAGACGCAGCAGCCGACCTACGCCGACGCGACCGAGCTCGAGCGCGCACTTGCCCAGCTCTGCGAGCTGCCACCGCTGGTGACCTCGTGGGAGATCCTCGCGCTGAAGCGCCTGCTCGGTGAGGCCGCGGACGGCCGCCGCTTCCTGCTGCAGGGCGGCGACTGCGCCGAGAGCTTCGACGACTGCAGCTCGCCGCTGATCACGAACCGGCTCAAGGTGCTGCTGCAGATGAGCCTCGTGCTCGTGCACGGGCTCAAGCTACCGGTCGTGCGCGTCGGCCGCTTCGCCGGGCAGTACGCGAAGCCGCGCTCGACGGACACGGAGACGAAGGACGGCGTGACGCTGCCGTGCTACCGCGGCGACCTCGTCAACGGCGCCGCATTCACGGCCGAGGCGCGCCGCGCCGACCCGCAGCGGCTGATCCGCGGCCACGCGCATTCGGCGATGACGATGAATTTCGTCCGTTCGCTGATCGACGGCGGCTTCGCCGACCTGCACCATCCGGAATACTGGGATCTCGCCTGGGTCGAGCACTCGCCGCTGCAGAACGAGTACCGGCAGATGGTCGAATCGATCGGCAACTCGCTGCGCTTCATGGAGACGCTCGCCGGCGAGCCGATCGGCAGCTATCAGCGCGTCGACTTCTACACGTCGCACGAAGCGCTCGTGCTGCACTACGAGCAGGCGCTGACGCGCCAAGTGCCGCGCCAGTGGGGCTGGTTCAACCTGTCGACGCACTTCCCGTGGATCGGCATGCGCACGGCCGCGCTGGACGGCGCGCACGTCGAGTACTTCCGCGGCATCCGCAACCCGATCGGCGTCAAGATCGGCCCGTCGGTCACGCCGGACCAGCTGCTCCGGCTCGCCGACGCGCTCGACCCGGACCAGGAGCCGGGTCGGCTGACGCTGATCCACCGCATGGGCGCGGCGAAGATCGAGAACGCGCTGCCGCCGCTGCTCGCCGCGGTGCGCGCGGCCGGACGCAAGCCGCTGTGGATCTGCGATCCGATGCACGGCAACACCGAGACGCTCGGCAACGGCGTGAAGACGCGCCGCTTCGAGAACATCCGCAACGAGCTCGATCTCGCCTTCGACGTGCACGCGGCCGCCGGCACGCGACTCGGCGGCGTGCATCTGGAGCTGACCGGCGAGAACGTGACCGAATGCCTCGGCGGCGCACGCGACCTGACCGAGACGGACCTCGCGCGCGCGTACAAGTCGCAGGTCGACCCGCGCCTGAACTACGAGCAGTCGCTCGAGCTCGCGATGCTGATCGTGCGCAAGCGCGGCGGCGTCGCGGTCGTCTAGGCGCGTCGGCGCGGTTCTGCGCGGCTCCGGTGGCGCGAGCCGACGGGACAGGCATGACGGCGCGGCCGCGCCGCCG
>DASWOS010000132.1:0-2155 GCA_036398645.1 Dokdonella sp.
AGGACGCGCCGGCGCGCTCAGCCGCCGAGCTTGCGCTTGATCAGCGCGGACACCTGGCCCATGTCCGCGCGACCGGCGACCTGCGGCTTGACCAGGCCGACGACCTTGCCGATGTCCTTCGCGCTCGCCGCGCTCGCGTCGGCGATCGCCTTCGTGACGATCGCGTCGAGCTCGGCTTCGCCGAGCTGGGCCGGCAGGTAATCCTGGATCACCGCGACCTCGAAGCGCTCGGCCGCGGCGAGATCCTCGCGGCCGGCGCTCTCGTACTGCGTGATCGAGTCGCGGCGCTGCTTCAGCATCTTCTCGAGCACGGCGAGCACCTGCGCGTCGTCGAGCGCGATGCGCTCGTCGACCTCGCGCTGCTTGATCGCCGCGTTGATCAGACGGATCGCGCCGAGGCGCGGCTTGTCGCCGCCCTTCATCGCGGCCTTCATGTCCTCGGCGAGGCGTTCTTTCAGCGTCATCGGTATTCCCTCGGATCGCGCGGCGGCCGCGCCGGCGCCGCCGCACGCGCCGGCGCCACCCACGACAAAAAGGCCGGCGTCGCAGCGGACGCCGGCCCTCGGATCAGCCCTGTATCCGGCGGCTCGCGCCGCCGGAGAGGATGTCTCAGTACAGCCGCTGACGCTTCGTCACGTCGCGCGACAGGCGGCGCAGGTGACGCTTGACCGCAGCCGCGCGCTTGCGCTTGCGCTCCTGGGTCGGCTTTTCGTAGAACTCGCGCTTGCGCACTTCGGCCAGCACGCCGGCCTTCTCGCAGGTGCGCTTGAAACGACGCAGCGCGAACTCGAACGGTTCGTTCTCGCGGACTTTGACGCTCGGCATACGGTCTCCGGCCCCGGGGCTGACGGGTGAGCCGTGTATTCTATCGTGATGAACGCGCCGTTTGCAAAACCCGAAGGTCCGGCCGCCGCGCCGGTGCTCGGTATCGAGACGTCCTGCGACGAGACCGGTGTCGCCGTCTACGATCCGGCCCGCGGGCTGCGCGCACACGTGCTGTACAGCCAGATCCGCATGCACGCCGACTACGGCGGCGTCGTGCCCGAGCTCGCCTCGCGCGATCACGTGAGGAAGCTGCTGCCGCTGGTCCGCGAGACGCTCGCGCAGGCCGGCCTCGGCGTCGCCGATCTCGGCGGCGTCGCCTACACGGCCGGGCCCGGCCTGATCGGCGCGCTGCTCGTCGGCGCCTCGGCCGCGCGCGCGCTGGCCTGGGCGCTCGAAGTGCCCGCGATCGGCGTGCATCACATGGAAGGGCATCTGCTCGCGCCGCTGCTCGAGGCCGATCCGCCGCAGCCGCCGTTCGTCGCGCTGCTCGTCTCCGGCGGCCACTCGATGCTGATCGAGGTCGAGGCGATCGGCCGCTACGCGCTGCTCGGCGACACGCTCGACGATGCCGCCGGCGAGGCGTTCGACAAGACCGCGAAGCTGATGGGCCTGCCGTACCCCGGCGGCCCGGCGCTCGCCGCGCTCGCCGGCGACGGCCGCGTCGGCGCGTTCCGTTTCGCGCGGCCGATGACCGACCGGCCCGGGCTCGATTTCAGCTTCTCGGGCCTGAAGACGCAGGTGCTGCTCGCGTGGCAGGCGAGCGACCGCTCGGAGCAGACGAAGGCCGACGTCGCGCGCGCGTTCGAGGACGCGATCGTCGACACGCTGACGATCAAGTGCCGGCGCGCGCTCGCCGCGACCGGCGCGACGTCGCTCGTCGTCGCCGGCGGCGTCGGCGCGAATCGCCGCCTGCGCGCCGCGCTCGCCGAGGCCGGCGCACGTGAAGGCTTCCGCACGTATTTTCCGCGCCCGGAGTTCTGCACCGACAACGGCGCGATGATCGCGCTCGCCGGGGCGCTGCGTCTCGCCGCGGGCCAGCACGAGCCGTCGGCGATCCGGGTCAGGCCGCGCTGGACGCTCGAGGATCTGCCGGCCGTCTGATCCGCGCGACGCCCACGTGCATCCGCTTGCGGATGCGCAGCCGCGGTTCGCGGCTCGGTCGCAGCCGCTTCTCCGGTCGAGCAGCGTCCGAAAATTCCTACGCCGGCCGTCGCCGTTTTCGGTCGAAATGCGACGAAAGTATGCTGGATACTCCGCGCTCGGCGAGGAAGATGATCTTGCGCGGCACGCCTCGGTTATAGGGCTGCTGTCGATTTAGTCGAGCTTGTGC
>DASWOS010000133.1:0-1532 GCA_036398645.1 Dokdonella sp.
GACGGTGACGTTCGACGCGACCGGCATGGCCGCCGGCGACTACTCGGCGACGACCTGCATGAGCAGCAACGACCCGTTGCACCCCTCGATCGCGATTCCGGTGACGTTGCACGTGACCGGCTCGGACACGATCTTCGCCGACGGCTTCGACTGAGCCGTCGAGGCCGGGACGATCGCAGGGAACTCGCCGTCTGCGCTCCGCCCGCTGCGAGCGCGGCGGCCGACCTTCGTGCCGCGACCGACCGCTCGCCTCGGCGTCCGGCTGTACCGCCGGCGGGCGCGTCCGGCGCGGCAACGCGGAGTCGCCACCGGCACGCGTCGTGCGCGACGCGGACGGCGCGCCCGGCGAGTCACGCCGGGCGACGCGCTCAGGCGGCGACGTCGCCCGAATTGCCGGCGAGACGCGTGCGCGCCGCGGCGGCGATCTCGAACGAGCGCACGCGCGCGGCGTGATCGAAGATGTTGGCCGTCAGCATCAGCTCGTCGGGACGATGCCGCGCGACGAAGTCCGCGATGCCGCGCTCGACCGTGTCCGGCGCACCGACGACCGCGCAGGCGAGCGCCTGCTCGACGCCGGCTTTCTCCATCGGCGTCCAGAACGCCTCGATGTCGTCGATCGGCGGCGGCACCAATCCCGGCCGGCCGCGGCGCAGGTTCACGAACGCCTGCTGCTGCGTCGTGAACAGCCGGCGTGCCTCGGCGTCGGATTCCGCAGCGACGACGTTCAGCGCGAGCATCGCGTACGGCGCGGACAGCCGCTTCGACGGCCGGAACTCGCTGCGGTACGCCGCGAGCGCCTGCGTCATCGCGTCCGGCGCGAAGTGCGAGGCGAACGCGTACGGCAGCCCGAGCGCCGCGGCGAGCCGCGCGCCGAACAGGCTCGAGCCGAGCAGCCAGACCGGCACGTCGAGCCCGGCGCCGGGCACCGCGCGCACCGGCTGGCCCGGCTGCGCCGGCTCGAAGTAGCGAAGCAGCTCGACGACGTCGTTCGAAAACGCGTCGGCGCTGTCGAAATAGCGGCGCAGCGCGCGCGCCGTGGCCTGGTCCGTGCCCGGCGCGCGGCCGAGACCGAGATCGATGCGGCCCGGATACAGCGACGCGAGCGTGCCGAACTGCTCGGCGATCTGCAGCGGCGCGTGGTTCGGCAGCATGATGCCGCCGGCGCCGACGCGGATCGTCGACGTGCCGCCGGCGACGTAACCGATCAGCACCGCGGTCGCCGCGCTCGCGATGCCCGGCATGTTGTGGTGCTCGGCGAGCCAGTAGCGCCGATAGCCGAGCCGCTCGGCGTGCCGGGCGAGATCGAGCGTGTTGCGGAACGACTGCGCGGCGTCGCTGCCTTCGCAGACCGGCGCGAGATCGAGTACGGAGAACGGAATCATGGGATGCGTCCCGGAGGCCAGCCGGTGACATGAGGGTAGCCGGTCGATTTGCCAATGCGGCGGTCGCGCGCCGAACCGTCGCGCGCGGCGCAGCTCGCGCCGATGCCGGGTGCGTGAGCGGCGCCCGTACGCGCGCCGCGCCGCGTCGAC
>DASWOS010000134.1:0-17967 GCA_036398645.1 Dokdonella sp.
GGGGCGGCGATCCGCGGGTCCGTTCCGGACCGGAGTGGCGGCGCATCGGCGCAGGATGTTCGGTGCGGGACGAGGCGGTAAGCGTGCCTGCCGCGCGCCGGCGCGGCTCCGGAGATCTTCGCCGCGTCACCGCCGGCGCAATCTCGCTACGCCGCGCGTCGCTCCGGCGCGTCCGATGAGAAACGATTCGTCAATCGGCGCGGATCTGGGCAAGAGACCGGCTCAATACGCCGCGGGCGGCTCGGATTTCAGTTGCTCGACGATCGCGCGAAGCCCATCCGGCGTCGTCCAATGATCTCCGAACACGAACCTCGGCAGCCGCCAAATGTCGCTGTGGTCGTGCACGACGTCGGGGTCGGTACAGAAAGCCGCCAAGAATCTATTGCTGCGCGATGGAAAGTACTCTCGGGTCAGGAAGTCGTTGTATTGCCCGTACGGAAAGGAGAACATGCCCGGCTCCGCATTTCCGAGAGCGGCGCCGAGTACGTCTTCGCTGCGCAAGATCTGAAAGTCGGCTTCGTCGAACGTCGAGACGTGATCAAATCGGCCCCTCGGCGTATTCCGGAAGACATTTCCGCGAACCAGATCGTGGTTGTGGTCCCAGCTGTGATTGCAGACGGACCATCGTCCCGATGCGATGATTCGGCGCCACCACCAATTTCCCCAGTTGCCGTGGCCGCCGAGCAGTTGCTCGTCCAGTTCCTTTCTCGCTTCGTCGCTGACGATGACGATGACGAAGCTCGTTCCGTGAATCGGCGCGCGTGTTCTTCTCGAGAATTCGTTCAGGATCGAATAGAACGACTTGCTGACGGTGACGCCGTCGACTACGTAGTCCTTGTAGTCGTAATCCGCGCCGTCGTCGAACGACAGTCCCGCCCAATACCCTTCGTTCAAATCGGTGTGCCGGCCCCAGCGGATGTGCTCCGCGATGCGTTTCAGGGACGTGAATCGTACGCCTGCGTCGCGCAGCAACTCGACGTCGGCACCCAGGGCCACGTGGTCGTCCGTGGAATATTCCCGGCTGCCCGTCGTGAGACAATGGTAAGTAAGAATGACGGCGCGCATCTTGGGCTTTCCGCCTGTCCGTGAAGCGTCCGATCCTACTTGCGCTCAGGCCTTTGCTGAAATCGCGCCGACCGGTGCGCGCGGCATGGCTACGAGCCAGTCGACGAAGCCGTCGACCGGGTTTCCGGCATCGGCGCGCCGTGGAATGACCGCGACGTAGCCCGTTCTCGGTACGCGGATGTCCGGCAGCGGCGTCATCAGCCTTCCGTTGGCGATGTCGATCTCCAGCATCGGCAGCGGGCCGATGCCGATGCCGAGCCCGTCCTCGACCGCTTGGCGCGTCACGAAGAAGTGATCGAACGTCCGGCGGGGCAGTCCGACGAGGTGTCGGAGCCCGGCCGCCTCGAGCCAGTCGGCCCAGTCGCCGGCGCGCGTCTGGCTGGCGAGCAGCGTATGTCCCTCGACGTCGGCCGGTGCGAGGATCGGCCGGTGCGCGAACAGCGCGGGCGCCATGATCAGCGTGTCGACGTCGTCCAGCACCGGAACGACGCGATGCTGCGGCCATGCGTGCGGCCGGGCGACGCCGCGTCGGATCGCGACGTCGACGCCGCCGCGCAATTCCTCGAGCACGGTCGAAACCGTCGTGACCGCGACTTCGATGTGCGGATGATCGGCGTGGTAGCGGTCGAGCCGCGGGATCAGCCAGCGCATCGCGAAGCTGGTCGGGGCGCTCACGCGCAGGATGCGGCGCGCGCCGGGCCGGCCGCAGGCCTCCGCCGCGGCGGTCAGGCGATCGAACGAGAGGCCGACTTCCGCGGCGAATACGCTCGCGATCGGCGTCGCGACCATGCGGCGGCCTTCCCTGGTGAAGAGCCGCTGTCCGAGCCAGCGTTCGAGCGCCGCGATCTGCCGACTGACCGCGCCATGGGTGACGCCGAGCTGTTCCGCGGCCTCGGCGTAGCTGCCCGTACGGGCGGCGACCTCGAAGACCCGCAATGCGTTGAGCGGTGGCAGACGGCGCATGAAACCCGTGAGAAAAACTGACGTGTATCGTGAGCGGGGATCGGCTGGTTGAACTTATCTTGCGTATCTATCATCGCGCAATGGCGAACCCGGCGGTCCTGCTCCCGTCAGTCGACGATGCGCGCGCGCCCGCTGCGACGAAATCGCGCAGCCTGCTCGCCGCATGCCTCACGCATGCGCTGCACGACGGCTACACCGACGGCCTCTACGCGTTCCTGCCGGTATGGCAGGCGCAGTTCGGTCTTTCCTATGCGGCGCTCGCCGTCGTTCGCGCGCTCTATTACGGCACGATGGGCGGGCTGCAGATCCCGGCCGATCGGGTCCTGCGGGGCGTGACGCCGCGAGCGGCGTTGATCCTGTCGACCTTACTCGCGGCGGCGGGCTTGCTGATCACGGCGCTGCCGCTCGGCTTCGCGGGCCTTTGCGTCGGCCTCGTCGTGGCCGGCATCGGCTCGAGCATCCAGCACCCGCGCGGCTCGATGCTCGTCACCGACAGCTACGGCGAGGCGTCACGGCGTCCGCTCGGCATCTACAACTTTTCGGGCGATCTCGGCAAAGCCACGTTGCCGGCGCTCGTCGCGATGCTGCTGCCGATCCTCGCCTGGCGCGCGGTGCTGACGCTGATGGCGGTGCTCGGCGTCGCGCTGTCGCTCGCCCTGGTGGGGCTCGCGCCGGCGGCTGCCGTGACCGGGAAAGCCGCGGCCACCGTGGCCGCCGGCCGTGGCCGCGGCGGCTTCGGCATTCTGACCGCGATCGGCGCGCTCGATACGGCGACCCGCATGGGGTATCTGCTGTTTCTGCCGTTCCTGATCCACGCGCGGCACGGCGGCTCGCCGACGGTCGGGCTCGCGCTCGCGCTGCTGTTCATCGGCGGAGCCTTCGGCAAGGCGATCTGCGGCCGGCTCGGGGAACGGCTGGGCGTCGTCGGCAGCGTCGTGGCGACCGAGACCGCGACGGCCGTGCTGATCGCGGCGACGCTGTTCACGCCGCTGACGCCGACGCTCGTCCTGCTGCCGCTGCTCGGTCTCGTGCTCAACGGAACCTCGTCGGTGCTCTACGGCACCGTGCCGGAGCTTTCCGACGGCGACACGGGACGCGCGTTCGCGGTCTTCTACACCAGCGTGATCGGCTCCGGAGGCATCGCGCCGATCCTCTACGGCGCAATCGCCGATCGCAGCAGCCCGACCGCCGCCGTGCTCGCCGCGGCGGCGACCGCCCTCCTGATCGTTCCGCTCGTGCTGACGTTGAGGCGCCGTCTGCGCAGCCCCGATGAGGACTCGCGCGCCTCGGCGCCCGGTGCCGCGGATCGAGCACCGCCCGCGTTTCGCGGCGGTACGGCGACGATCTCGACGCCGGCGACGGAGGAACGCCGACGATGAGCCGCCGGCATTCGGCCGGTCCGCGTCGCGGATCTCGTCCTCGGTCTGCCACGAAGATTCGTCGATGGATGCCCCGGCGCCGCTGATTCTGATCACGGGCGGAAGTCGCGGCATCGGTGCGGCGACCGCGCGTCTTGCTGCCGCACGAGGGTACGACGTCGCGATCAGCTTCCTCGCCGACGAGTCGGCGGCTGTCGCAGTCGCGGGCGACGTGGAAGCGGCCGGGCGCCGCGCTTTCGCCATGCGCGCGGACAGCGCCGACCCGGAGCAGGTCGCTCGGCTGTTCTCCGCGATCGATCGCGAGTTCGGCCGCATCGACGTGCTCGTGAACAACGCGGCGGTGCTTGCGCGGCAGTCGCGGCTGGAGGATCTCGACGTCGAGCGCATGCGGCGAATCTTCGCCGTCAACGCGATCGGTCCGATGCTCTGCGCACAGCAGGCGACGAAGCGGATGTCCTATCGTCACGGCGGCCAAGGCGGCGCGGTGATCAACGTCTCGTCGGCATCGGCCCGGCTCGGCAGTCCGAACGAATACGTCGACTACGCTGCGTCGAAGGGCGCCGTCGAAACATTCACCACGGGCTTCGCCAAAGAAGTCGCGCGCGAGGGAATACGCGTCAACTGCGTTCGCCCCGGGCACATCTACACCGACATGCACGCGAGCGGCGGGGAGCCGGGACGCGTGGACCGCGTCAAGGATTCGATCCCGATGGGCCGGGGCGGCCGACCCGAAGAGGTCGCACGCGCGATCCTGTGGCTGGCAAGCGACGAAACGTCCTTCATCACCGGCACGTTTCTCGACGTCACCGGCGGCAAGTGAGCCTGCGCCGCGCGCCGCGACTTCCGTCGACGCGCTCGCGCTCGCGCGCCTGATCGGCTCACCGCCGGCCGCGCGCGACTCGCCGTTGTACGACAGGGCCGCCGGGCGACCGGTCCGATCGACCTGGTCCGGTCGCGCTCTGCCGGACGAGGGGCGATAGACGCGCTACGACGGCGCGTATGCGTCGAACAGGCGCATGGCGATCGCCTTGATCGCCGCCTTGCCGTCGTCGGATGCGGTCAGGTTCGAGAACAGGGCGACGCCGGTGCGCACCTCGGGTCGAAGATATACGGCCGTGAACACGCCGGGATCCCCGCCCCAATGGTTCGGCGTCGCCCGGCCGCCCAGAGTGGACGCCATCCAGCCGAGGCCCTGGCCGGTCAGCCAGCCCGGCAAGCCGGCCGGCGTGCGCATGTCGAGCATCTGCGCCAGGGTGTCCGCGCGCAGCAGGCGCACGCCCGATGCCGCGCCGCCGTTGGCCGAGGCGGCGACGAAGCGCATGAAGTCGGCCATCGACGCGCGCAGCATGCCGGCCGGCCAGTCCGGAAATCCCACGGGCTCCGTCGCGGTCGGTGCGCCGTCGACGACGTCGTACGGAACCGCGCTGCGTGACGCGGGCGTGGCGGCGAGCGTCCAGTGCGTGTCGCGCATGCGCAGCGGCGCGAAGATGCGCCGCGCGGATTGCTCGCGCATGTCCTCGCCACCGACGCGGCCGGCGAGGTAGCCGAGCAGCGCGAATCCGACGTTGCTGTAGTCCCATGTCGTTCCCGGCGCGGTCCCGCTGAAGCACTGCTCGGCGGAATAGTGACGGCCGCCGGGCACGAGATAGGCCTTCAGGAACGCGTCGAGCGGAAGCGTCGCATCGCGGCCGCGCTCGCGGAAATCGATTTCGTAGTACTTGGCGTCCGACAGGCCGGACGTGTGGGTCAGCAAGTGGCGCGCGGTGATCGGCACGTCCGCGTGATGCGGATCGATCAGCGGAAAGTCGAGATGCGGCGCGACGGGCTCGTCGAGCGTCATCCGTCCTGCTTCGACGAGCTGCATGATCGATGTCGCCGTCACGGTCTTCGTCACCGAGGCGAGGTGGAACTCGGTGCGTTCGTCGACCGGACGGCGCGCGGCGACGTCGGCGTAGCCGTATCCGCGCACCGACCGCACCTCGCCGTCCCGCGCGACGCCGATCGCGAGTCCCGGCATGTGCGTCCGCCGCATCTCGGCGCGGACGAACGCATCGAGCGCGTCCGCGGACCGCGACCGATCGGCGCGCCGGCTCAGACACGACGGCAGCAGCGTCACGGCGAGCGCGGCCTCGAGCATGCGGCGGCGACGCATGCGAAAAGCGCGGGACGGGGTCGACATGGGAAGCCCTTCGGGCCGATACGGGCCTGCATGATAAGCGTAGGCGCCTACATAATTGCAAGGACGAGGTGGGAGCGGCGAAGCGCCGAACGGCGCGCCGGCTCGGCGGCACCGGCGTCGGCGCGGCAGAGATGGCTCTCCGATGCGATCGACCGCCGGAGCAGCCGACCCGAGCCTCGTCGCCGCCGCTAGTGCGAAGCGACCCACCCTGCGTCCGCCGCGAGCCTCGGCATCGCGAAGCTCGATTTGAGGCGCGCGACTTCCTCGCCGGGACCTCGGCCGAAGAACCGCTTGAACTCGCGGCTGAACTGCGACGGGCTCGCGTAGCCGACGGCGAAGCAGGCCGCCGCGGCGGTCTTCTCGTCACGCAGCATCAGAAGCCGCGCCTGATGCAGGCGAACCGACTTGAGGTACTGCATGGGCGAGGTGTCCGTCACTGCCCGGAAGTGGGAATGGAACGTCGGAATGCTCATGCCGGCCTCGCGCGCGAGGCGCTCGACGGTCAGGCGTTCGGCGAACGCGGTGTGGATGCGGCGCACGGACGGCCTTGGCGATCCTGCCGAACTGGCCCTGGGCGGCGAGCGCCGCGCGCAGGGCGCCGCCCTGCTCGCCGCCGAGTACGCGGAAATAGATCTCCCGGACGATGGAGGGGCCGAGCACGCGCGAGTCCACGGGCGAGCTCATCGCTTCGAGCAGCCGCAGCACGCAACCGGCCATCGTGTCGTCCATCCGCGTCGAGACCATGCTCGCCGGTTTCGCCGGCGCGACGGTGGTCAGCTCGTCGAGCTCCAGCGCAAGGCTCGCGAGCACGGCGAGGTCGAGGGTCAGATAGACGGCGAGCAGCGGCGCGTCCGCGCTCGCATCGGTCTCCATCGTGAACGGCACCGGCACCGTCACCGCGAGGTAGTGCTGCGCGTCGTAGACGTAGACGCGGCCGGACCAGAATCCGCGTTTGCGTCCCTGGCAGACGAGCACGATGCCGGGCTCGTAGAGCACGGGTGTCGAGGCGAGGGGCCGATCGGCACGCAGGAACCGCACGTCGGGCAGCGGCGTGAGCGTGTAGCCCTCCGCGGGCGCGAGACGCTTCATCAGCGCGACCATGCGGGTTTGCAGCGCGTCGCGCGCGTCGCCGGTGCAGGTCGAAGCGTCCATGAGACGACTGTGCATCAATTCGCGTCCCCGCGGCACGCTCCTGTCGCCGCGTCCATAGGAATGGGCAATACGTTCATCGGAATGCGGCTGTGGGAAGGAACGCGCGCCGACTACTCTTTCCCGCATGAAGACCCCCAAGACCTTTTTCATCACCGGCGTCAGCAGCGGCTTCGGGCGCGCGATCGCCGCCGCCGCCCTGCAGGCCGGCCATCGCGTCGTCGGCACGCTACGCGACGACCGCGCGCGCGCGGAGTTCGAACGACAATGTCCGGAGCGCGCGCACGGCCGGCTGCTCGACGTGTCGCAGCTCGACGCCGCGGCGCCGCTCGCCGCGGAGATCGAGGCGGTCGTCGGCCCGGTCGACGTCGTGGTCAACAACGCCGGCTACGGCCACGAAGGCATCCTGGAGGAGTCGTCGCTCGACGAGATGCGGCGGCAGTTCGAGGTCAACGTGTTCGGTGCCGTGGCCGTGATGAAGGCCTTCGTGCCGTTCATGCGCAGGCGGCGCGGCGGGCGGATCATCAACGTGACGTCGATGGGCGGCTACATCACGATGCCGGGCATTGCGTACTACTGCGGCAGCAAGTTCGCGCTCGAAGGGATCTCGGAGACGCTGGCCCGGGAGGTCAGGGATTTCGGCATCGCGGTCACCGCCGTCGCACCCGGTTCGTTCCGCACCGATTGGGCCGGACGTTCGATGGTGCGCAGCACCCGAAGCATCGCGGACTACGACGCGCTGTTCGCCCCGATTCGGCAGGCGCGCATCGACAAGAGCGGAAAGCAGCTCGGCGATCCCGACAAGGCGGCCCGGGTCGTCATGGACCTCGTGCAGATGGAGAATCCGCCCGAGCACCTGCTGATCGGCAGCGATGCGCTGGCGCTCGTGCGCGCGAAGCTGGAAGCCACCCTCGCGAATCTGGCGGCTTACGAGTCCGTCTCGCGCTCGACGGACAGCGGCTGAACGTCGGCCTCTGCCGCGAGTGCCGCGACGGCGCCCGAGCGCCTCGGCGGTGCACGGCGGGTCGCCGCACGGTCGATCGCCCCGGCCGGTCGAGCCTTTTCCGGATTACGGATTGAGAGACGAGCACGCGCTCACGATTTCGATTCCCTCGTCCGAGTGGTTCGGTGTAGGGCGAACCGAGGAGCGGAATTCAAGCGACTTTCGTTGCGCGAGCGGCCGATTTTCGGCGATTCCGAATCGTCATGGTCGAAGCGCCACCGCGTCGCGCCGCCGGCCGTCACGAGCGGAATATGCCGACGCCGTCGGTCGGAGCTTCGTGCGCTTGCGCAGACGTCGTGTCCGCAGACGACAATCCATCCGCATTTCGACAGCACGGCGGTGAGGGCTCGGCGGAGCGCGAGATCGGCCGGAGGCATGGAGTTATGCTGATCGCGGCGCGGCCATGTGGGTTGCCGTGACGGCTGCCCGAACCCCGTATCCCGACCACTCGGTCGTATTCCGTCGGACATGAAAAAGGCCGAAACCCGTGATCATCGGGTTCCGGCCTTCTTTGAACTGCCCTGGATCAGGCTGATGGTGGAGCGGAAGGGGATCGAACCCTCGACCTTCGCATTGCGAACGCGACGCTCTCCCAGCTGAGCTACCGCCCCACGTAAAACGATCGCGACGGGTAGGTACCGGGTCCGGCCGCGAGGGCGCGCATCATAGCCGAAGGCGGGCACGTCGCCAAGCGCGTCGGCAGCGGCGAGTCCAGGCATTCGGGCGGGCGGCGCGAAGGTCACGGCGTGGCGTCGATCGGCGCGCGCAGCCTGCGCAGCGTCGCGAGCGTGCCGCGGCGACGACCCGGCTCCCTGCACGAGCGCGCGCGGGTCCGAGTTCCGCCGGCGCTCGCGCTCGAGCGAACCGGCGTGCGGCCGGCGCGGCGCCGCGCGCGCCACCCGTCGGCGGCGGCCGTACGCGGTGCGCGCATCGCGGCGCTACGTGGAACTCCCGTTCGCCGTGCGGCGCGGCGCGCGAACGCGTCGGCCGGCCGCGCGCTCCCGACGATGGCCGGTTTCGTCGCCGAATCGTGTTCAGAACGTCGTCGCCGAATCGCGGCATCGCTTTCCCTCCTACGACCACCACGGAACCGACATGTCGCTCTCGATCCGCTCTCCCAGATCCGCACCGACGATCGCGTTGCTGCTGCTGCCCATGCTCGCCGGCGCCAGCGCGCCGGCCGTGGCGATGGTGACGTTCCACGTCAACGACACCAACGATCTCGTCGACGACAACCTCGCCGACGGCATCTGCCATACCGCGACGAACACCTGCACGTTGCGCGCGGCGATCATGCAGGCGAACCACACCGAAGACGCCTCCACGATCGTGCTGCCGATCGGCAACTACATCGTGGACATCCCGGTCACCGGCGACGACGGCGAGGAGGAGGGCGATCTGAACCTGACCGCGACAGACAGCGATGCGCCGATCACGATCGTCGGCGCCGACGCGAACATGACCGCGATGAACGGCCTTCTCGGCTCGCGCGTCCTGCACGTCGAGAGCGGCCGCCACGCCGTGATCAGCGGGGTGGACCTCGTCGGCGGCCGCGCGCTGTCCGGCAACGGCGGCGCGATCCTCAACGAAGGCATGCTCGAGCTCGACCACTGTCTGATCCAGTCCAGCGGCGCGAGCGAGGGCGGCGCGATCTACAACGGCGCTTCGCTGCGGCTCGACCACAGCGTGGTCGCGAATTCCGGCGGCCAGGGCGGCGGCATCCGCAACGTCGCCAGCCTGCAGATCGTCGATTCGACCCTCAGCAACAACAACGGCCCGATCAGCGGCGGCATCTGGAGCAGCGACGGCGCGACGACGCAGGCCTCGGTCCGCGTGATCCGCTCGACGATCGTCGGCAACTCGGGCGACACCGGCGGCTTCTGCTGTTCCGGCGATCTGACGCTGGTCGATTCGACCGTCGCCGGCAACTTTTCGAACAGCGTCGGTGGCGGCATCTCGTTCCGCGCCGAAGCCGGGCGCGCGAACGCGGCCGCGCTGTACGACACGACCGTCGTCGACAACAGCGCGAATGTCGCCGGCGCCGGCATCGCCGTCAACGGCGCCGCATTCGACGTCGTCGACAGCCTGATCGCGCGCAACCTGCGTGCCGACGGCAGCCAGGAACAGGATTGCGCCGGCACCATCGCCGCGCGCGGCCGCAACCTGTTCGGCAGCACCGACGGCTGCGCGATCAGCGGCGACGCCGGCAGCTCCGGCCTGCTGAACTCGCTCGATCGGCTCGGCACGCTCGCGGACAACGGCGGCCCGACGCAGACGATCGCGCTGCTCGCCGGCAGCAACGCGATCGACGGCGGCGATCCGGCCGGTTGCACCGACGCCGACGGCAATCCGCTCACGACCGACCAGCGCGGCTTTCTGCGCCCGGCCGGTGCGGCCTGCGACGTCGGCGCGTTCGAATACGGCGCGGTCGATCCGGACGTCATCTTCGTGGACGGTTTCGATCCGCCGGCGGCATGACCCGCTGACGCACGGTGGGACCGGCGGCGCGCTCGATCTCGCCGCGTCGCCGTCAGGTTCGTGTGCGGCGCGAGCCGACGTGCGCGCATCTTCGGAGGCATTCCATGAAGCGGTACCGACCCTTGCCGATGCGTCGTGCGCCGTGCCGCTCGCCGGCGCGTCGCCCGCATGCACGCCGGCCCGGTGCCGGCGCCGCCGTCGGCATCGACGACCGGTCGGCCGATGAGTTCGTCGCCCCGTCGGCTGCGCGGCGCGCGCGCAGCTGTCAGCGATCGCGCGCACGTGCCGGCGTGACCGTCCTGATTTCGGCGGCTGTGTCCGCTCCGCCGCGCGCTCCGGCTCGCCGGCGGCGGCCGCGGCCCGAGTTCGCGCCGCGCTCGCCGGCCGCACGAGACGCAGTCATGGTTCGGCGGCGGTCGCGCCGCGCGGCCGCGCCGGTGAAATCCGGTTGCATTGCGCGGTGGCGCAGGCAGAATCCGGCGTGACCGTGCGGGCGGACGCCATGCATCGCGAGCGCTGGCAGCGTATCGAAGACCTGTTCGAGCCCGCCGCCGCGCTGCCGGCGAGTGAACGGTCGGCATTCCTCGCGCACGCCTGCGGCGACGACGCCGAGCTGCGGCGCGAACTCGACGATCTGCTGCGTGCGCACGATGCGCAGGGCGTGCTCGACACGCCGGCCGCCGCACCCGAACTCGTTCCGCCCGCGCCGGCCGCAGCGACGCTCGCGCCGGGAACGCGGCTCGGTCCGTGGCGCGTCGGCGCGCTGATCGGCCGCGGCGGCATGGGCGAGGTGTACGCGGCGCAGCGCGCCGACGGCGCGTTCGAGCATCGCGTCGCGCTGAAGCTGCTGCGCAGCGAGGCCGACAGCCAGAGCGGCCGCTTCCATGCCGAGCGCAACATCCTCGCGCGGCTCGACCATCCGGGCATCGCGCGCCTGCTCGACGGCGGCGCGACGCCGCAAGGCCGTCCTTACACGGTGATGGAATTCGTCGAAGGACGTGCGCTGAGCGACTACTGCTACGAACGGCGCGCGTCGCTCGCCGAACGACTCGCGCTGTTCGGACAGGTCTGCGAGGCCGTCGCCTATGCGCACCGCAACCTGGTCATCCACCGCGACCTGAAGCCGGCCAACATCCTCGTCGACGCCGCCGGCACCGTGAAGCTGCTCGACTTCGGCATCGCGAAGCTGCTCGACGCGGCCGCGCCACGCTCGGCCGAACTCACCGTCGCACCGTTCACGCCGGACTACGCGGCGCCCGAACAGCTCAGCGGCGAGCCGGTGACGACCGCGACCGACGTCTACGCGCTCGGCGTGCTGCTGTTCGAATTGCTGACCGGCGAGCGGCCCTGGCGTACCGGCGGCTTCGCGTACGCGCACGCGGCGCGGCGACTGCTCGAGCGCACGCCGCGGCTGCCGAGCCGCGTCGCTTCCGGGCGCGCCGACGCGCCGGTACCGGCGCGCCTGATCGCCGGCGACCTCGATGCGATCGTCGCGAAATGCCTGCGTCCGGAGCCGGCGCGCCGCTACGAAGCCGTCAGCGACCTGAAGCGCGACGTCGAGCGTCATCAGCGCAGCGAGCCGGTGCGCGCGCGCGAAGGCGCCGGCGCCTACGTGCTCGGCCGCTTCGCGCGTCGCCACCGCTGGGCCGTCGCGGGCGTCGCCGCGCTGATGCTCGCGCTCGCGGCCGGGCTCGCCGGCACCGTCTGGCAGGCGCGCCGCGCCCGAGGCGCAGGCCGAACGCGCGAGTGCCGCGCTCGCCTTCGTCGAGAGCCTGTTCGACGGCGCCGATCCCGCCGTGGCCAAGGGCGCCGCGATCACCGCCCGCGAGCTGCTCGACCGCGGCGAGCAGCGCGTCGACGGCGAGTTCGCCAACCAGCCGCCGCTGCGCGCGCAGCTCAAGTACACGATCGGCAAGCTCTATCTCAAGCTCGGCTTGCTCGACCGTGCGCGCGAGGACCTGACCGCCGCGCTCGCGCTGACGCCCGAGCACGGCGCGGACGAGCTGCGCTTCTGGCGCCTGCTCGAACGCGCGCGCGTCGACGTCGCGGTCGGTACCACCGACGCCGGGCTCGCGCGGCTCGACGAGGCCGCGAAGCTCGCGCCGCGCGTCGCCGAGCCGGTCCGCGCCGACATCGCGCTGGCGCGCGTGCGCACCGACCTGCTGGTCCAGCGCGGCGACGATGCCGAAGCGATCGCCGCTGCCGCGCACGCATTCGAGACGGCGGCCTCGGCGTTCGGTCCCGACCATCCCGATACGCTCGACGCCGCCGACGTCTATGCCGATGAGCTCGCCGAGGCCGGGCACAGCCGCGAGGCGCTGCCGCTGGCCGAGGACGTCGCGCGCCGGCGCGAGGCGCAGAACGGCCGCGACGATCCGGCCACGCTGCGTGCGCTGTCGAACCTCGCCAACGTGCTGAAGGAAGTCGACCAACTGCCGCGAGCTTCCGCGCTGGCCGACGAGGTGCTCGAGCGCCGCACGCGCGTGCTCGGCGCGGACCATCCGGCGACCGCCGACAGCGATTATCAGGTCAGCCAGATGCGCTATTGCGAAGGCCGCTACGTGGAAGCCGGCGTCGCCGCCCGACGCGCGATCGACGTGCTGCGCAGGCACGATCCGACCGATCGCGGCGCGCTCGCGGCGGCCTTGTTCCAGAACGCGTCGATCGACTACGAACTCGACCACCGCGACGACGCCGTGCGCGGCTACCGTGAGAGCGGCGCGTTGTTGAGCGACGTGTACGGCCCCGATCATCGCGAAGTGCTGCGCACGCAGGTCGTGCTGGCGATGGCGCTGCGCCACCGCAACCAGATGGACGAGGCGCTCGGTCTGCTGCGCCACGTCGCCCAGGTGCGCGCCGCGCTCGGCCGCGAGACGCCCGAGCGCGTCGAGTCGCTGCGCACGCTCGGCGATACCGAGGCGGCGGTCGGCGACTACGCGGCCGGCATCGCCGACCTCGAAGCGGCCGAGCAGATGGCCCTGCACCTGTTCGGCGAGGACCACGAGAAGACGCAGAAGACCCGCCTGCTGCTCGGCCGCGCGTATTTCGACGCAGGCAGGACCGAGCAGGCGCGCGCGGTGACGCAGCGCGCGCTCGACGGGTTCGAGAAGGCGCATCCGCAAGGTCATCCGGACGTGGCCACCGCGAAGGGCTATCTCGCGCGCATCGAACTCGGCCGCGGCGACACGCGCCACGCCGAGCAGCTCAGCCGCGAGGAGTACGAGTTCGAGCGGCAGCTCTATCCCGACCCGGCCAATTCGCGCGTCGCCGAGGCCGAGGGCCTGCTCGGCGAGTGCCTGATCGCGAACGGCGAACGCGACGAAGGCCGCCGCGCGTTGCGCGACGCGCTGGCCGTCATCGAACGCGCGCAGCCGACGAGCAAGCACTTGCCGGTCTGGCGCAGGCTGCTCGCGGCGAGCCGATAGGCGCCGGCCGCGGCGAAATGCGCGCGCCGCCGGCGGATCGCGCCCGCTATTCCGCGCCGGCGGCCAGCTCGCGATGCAGCCACGCGCGCGCCAGCGCCCAGTCGCGCCGCACGGTGCGCTCGGAAACCGCCAGCGCGCAGGCGGTCTCGGCGTCGCTGTAACCGGCGAAATAGCGGCATTCGACGATCTGCGCGAGACGCGACGACTGGCGCGCGAGCCGCAGCAGCGCCTCGTCGAGCGCGATCAGGCCGGCGTCGTCTTCGCTCGCGACGTCGAGCGCTTCGTCGAAATCGACGGCGACCGCGCCGCCGCCGCGCTTCGAGGCCCGCCGCTTCATCGCGTGCCCGACCAGCGCATGGCGCATCGCCAGCGCGGCCGCGCGCAGGAAATGCGCATCGGTGTTCCAGCCGCTCGCGCCGCGGATCTTCAGATACGCCTCGTTGACCAGCGCCGTCGTCTGCAGCGTGGCGCCGGCCCCGACGCGGCGGCGTTCGCGATGCGCGAGACGCTTCAGGTCGTCGTAGAACAGCGCGACGAGCTGGTCGGCGAGCGCGCGGACTTCCGCCGGCGCGTCCGTGTCGAGCGGCGCGAGGCGGTCGTCGTACGGCTCGTGGTCCGTCGCCGGCATGCCGCCATGATAGCGGGCCGGCAGCCGCGCCAGGCATCGGCCTCGATCGGCCGCGCGCACGGCGAGCCACGCACGCCGAAAAGGCATTCGCTGCGCCGCGCCGCGCTTCGGGTGACTACGACGGTTGCGCGACCGAGCGCGACCGTATCGGCCCCGCGGACGGAGGAGGCGCGACCGCCGGAGCGGCGCGCGGGCTTCCACGCAGAGCGGCCGCCGTGCGCGTCGCTCGGCGGGCCGCATCGAGCTGCGCCGGCTTCCGTCGCCGAGCGGAGCCGGAGCGACGCGACGCGGTGCAGTGGCGCGCCTCAACGGTCCGGGCGCAGCCGGCGCTTCAGCGCGGCGTAGTCGGCCGGCAGCGGCTCGGCCCGAGCAGGGCGCGCGAGCAGCGAGGCGAGCGCGGGCGGCACGTCGACGGCTTCGCCGGTGAGCGGCTCGATGACGGTCTCGAACTTCGCCGGATGCGCGGTCGCGGCGACGACGAAATCGCGCGCGTCGCCCTCGGCGCGCCGGCGCTCGAGCACGTGCAGCGCGGCGGCCGTATGCGGGCACACCAGAGTGCCGTAACGCGCCCGCGCCCCGCGCAGCGTCGCGCGGATCGCGTCGTCGTCGACGGCCTCGGCGCGAAACGCGGCGCGCAGCGCGTCGTCGTCGTCGCCGTAGAGCCGGCGCAGCCGCTCGAAGTTGCTCGGCGCGCAGACGTCCATCGCGTTCGCGAGCGTCGCGACGCTCGCGCGCGGCGCGTAGTCGTGGCCCGCGAAGAACTCCGGCAGCACGCGGTTCGCGTTCGTCGCGAGCACGACGTCGCCGATCGGCAGGCCGAGCGTGCGCGCGAGGATGCAGGCCAGCGCGTTGCCGAGATTGCCGGTCGGGATCGCGAAGCACGGGGCGGCGCGGCCGGCGCGGCGATGGCGCAGCGCGGCCTGCGCGTAGTACGCCATCTGCGGCAGCAGGCGGCCGAGACTGATGCTGTTCGCCGAGGTCAGCGGCACGTCGCGCCTCAGCGCGTCGTCGGCGAGCGCGCGCTTGACCAGCGCCTGGCAGTCGTCGAACGAGCCGGCGACGCGCAGCGCGACGACGTTGCCGCCGAACGCGCCGAGCTGATGCGCCTGGCGCGGCGAGACGCGGCCGTCCGGGTAGAGGATGACGACGCGAAAGCCGGGACGGCCGTGGAATGCGGCGGCGACCGCCGCGCCGGTGTCGCCGGAGGTCGCGACGAGCACGGTCAGCGCGCGCGCGTCGGCGCGCGGCGTGCGCGCGAGGCAGGCGGCGAGGAAGCGCGCGCCGAAATCCTTGAACGCGGCGGTCGGGCCGTGGAACAGCTCGAGCAGCTCGGTGCGCGGCGCGATCGCGCGGAGCGGGGCCGCAACGTCGAACGCTTCGCGGCAGATCGCGTCGAGCTCGGTCGCGAGCGCGTCGCCGGCGAAGAACGGCGCGAGCAGCGGCGCGGCGATCGCCGCGAGATCGTCGGCGCCGTCGAACGCATCCGCGTCGAGCCGCGGCCACGCGTCCGGCACGTAGAGGCCGCCGTCCGGTGCGAGGCCGGCGGCGAGCGCGGCGCCGAGGCCGATCGCGGGCGCCCGCCCACGCGTGCTCAGGTACTGCACTCGCGCCTCCGCGCGGCGCCCGCGCGCGATCGCCCTGCATCGTGCCGAACGGCAGCCGTTCTCGTACGCACGCTGCGGATGCGCGGCGCCGCGCGCGTGCGCTGCGCTGCCGCACCGGCAGGCATCCGCGCGCTCAGGTCTCGCATGCGACGACCTCCGCGGCCGGTCCGTCGACCGGCGAGACCCATGCATCGCTGGCGAACCCGGCCGCGGCGAACGCGCGCTGCATCCGCGTGGCCGCGCTCCGCGCCGCGGCCTCGCCTTCGCACCAGGCGAACACGCTCGGGCCGGCGCCGGAGATGCTCGCGCCGAGCGCGCCGGCGTCGAGCGCAGCCTGCTTGACCGCCGCGAAGCCGGCGATCAGCGGCGCGCGGCGCGGCTCGACGAGCACGTCGTCGAGGCCGGCGCGGATCAGCTCGAAATCGTCCCGCCAGCAGCCGGCGAGCAGCAGCGCGAGGTTCGCGCTCTGTGCGACGAACTCGCCGAGCGCGTAGTCGCCGGCGAGCGCGGCGCGCGCGGCGCGCGTCTCCAGCGTCGCGTGCGGATGCACGAGCGCGCAGTGCAGCGCGGCCGGCACCGGGATCTTCACCAGCCGGTCCGCGGTCGCGAGCACGAGCCCGCCGAGCAGCATCGGGCCGACGTTGTCGCCGTGACGGCTGCCGCTCGCGACCGACTCGCCGGCGAGCGCGAACGGATACAGCCGCTCGCGCGGCAACGGCGCGTCGAGCAGCGCGTTCGCGGCGACCAGCGCGGCGACCGCCGACGCGGCCGAGCCGCCCATGCCGGAGCCGAACGCGATGCCCTTGTCGAGTTCGATCTCGAAGCCGAACGGCAGCGCGAGCGCGTCGCGCAGCGCGATCAGCGCAGCGCCGGCCGTGTTGCGCGCGGCCTCGGTCGGCAACGGCGTCGTCGCGCCGCGGATCGCGGCGACGCGCACGAGCGGCGCGTCGATGCGGCGCACGTGCGCGCGATCGCCCGGTCCGGCGATCGTATGGCCGAGCACGTCGAAGCCGACGCCGACGTTGCCGACGCTGGCCGGCGCGAACGCGCTCGCGGCGCTCATCGCGGCGGCTCGCACCGGCTCGCCGCGGCAATGCACGCGGCGGCCGCATCGCGTGCGCGCGCAGCGACCGTTCGCTGCGTGGCGCTGCGGTCGGCGAGCCCGCTCGCCCACGAGCGCGGACGCATCGTAGCGGCGAAATCCGGGCTCCGCGCGAGCGACGACGAGCCGGTGCGAAGCCGTCGCTCGTCGCGCGGTCGCAGCGCGGCCGTCGCCGGGGATCGCGCGCGGCACGGCGTCGTCGCCGCGGCCGACGCGAGTGGCCGTGACGCCGCCCCGAGCGTGCCGGCGGCGAGCGGCGGCGTCCGTTCCATCGACGTCGTTTCCGCGCGAGCGCGAGTCCGCGCGGCGTTCGGCGACGATGGACGCGCGATCGACGCCGGCGCCGGGGGGCCCGGCCGAGCGCGCGTGCCCGCGCGCGGGCGGCGGCGCGAAGGCGATACGGCGAGCGGCGCGGCACGCGCCTGCAGCGGCGCTCGCGCGGCGCCGGCGAGTGCCGCGGTCACAGCCGTGCTCCGAGCGTCGCGGCGACGCGCAGCAGGTCGGCGAACACGCCGGCCGCGGTGACCTCGGGGCCGGCGCCGGGGCCTTGCACGACGAGCGGATTGTCGCGATAGCGCCGCGTCGTGAACTGCACGACGTTGTCGGTCAGGCGCAGATGCGCGAACGCGTGCGTGGTCGGCAGCGCGGCCAAGCCGACCGTCGCGGCGCCGTCGCGGCCGAGCCGCGCGACGTAGCGCAGCACGGTGCCGTCACGCGCGGCGCGCGCGTGGCGCTCGGCGATGCCGTCGTCGAGCTCCGCCAAGCGCGCGAGGAACGCATCGCGGTCCAACGCGCGCAGCGGCTCCGGCACCAGGCTTTCGACCTCGACGTCGGCGAGCTCGAGCGCGCGGCCGGCCTCGCGCGCGAGGATCACGAGCTTGCGCGCGACGTCGGTGCCGGCGAGGTCGTCGCGCGGGTCGGGCTCGGTGTAGCCGAGCGCGTGCGCCTCGCGGACGAGCGCGGAGAACGGCCGCGTGCCGTCGTAGCGGTTG
>DASWOS010000135.1:0-6089 GCA_036398645.1 Dokdonella sp.
GCTGAAGCATAGCCACGGTCCGCTGAATGCCGACTTGGCGCAACCACAGCGCGACGCCGCCGCCGAGCAGGCAGACGACGGTCAGTGCGACCAGCAGAGCCGGGCTCTGCGGCGCGACGAGGAACGCTTCGGGTTCCGCGCGGCCGACGCGCAGCTTCGAGCCGGCGACGGCCACGCCGAGGTCGCCGAGCGAATTGCCGCCGCCGGTGCCCGCGCTCGCGAGCACGAGATCGCCGCGCCCGTCGCCCTGGCGCAGGTCGAGCCGCGTGCCGGCGGTCGCGGCCGCCGCGCGGAACGCCGCGAGCACCGGCGCGAACGGCAGCTCGACGACCGCGTACGCGCGCGTCGCGTCGCCGACGCGGACCGGCAGCGCGAACATCAGCTGCTGGCCGCGCTGCTTGTCGGTGCCGACCTGCGCGCGCGGCTGCGCGCCGCCGACCTTGGCCTGCATCAGCGCGGCCGCCTTCGCGTAGCCGATCGCCGAGAGGTCGCCGGACAGCACCTCGTCGAGATCGGCGCTGAAGAATTCGACGGCGCCGAGATCCGGCAGCGCGCGGCGCAGCGTCGCTTCCGCGGCGGCGCGGCCCTGCTCGCCGCCGTCGGCGAGCGCCTGCGCGACGGCCGGGTCGGCGAGCGCGTTCTGCGCGCGCTCGGCGTCGTGGCGAATCCGCGCCGTGACCGCCGCCGCGGCGGTCGTGCGCGCATTGTCGGCGGCCTCGATGCGGCTCTGCGCGCGCAGCGTCAGCCAGCTCTGCCAGGCGAAGAACGCGCCGGCGACGAGCAGCAGCGTCGCGCACGCGAGCGACAGCAGCACGCGCCAGTCCGGCAGCCACGCGCGCGACGGGACCAGGCGCGCGCGCGATCGCTTGTCATCGGCCTGGCCCATCCGCGCCCCCGCCCGCAGCTTCAATGTCGACCGGAACTGCCGAACCCGCCTTCGCCGCGCACGCTCGGCGCGAACGCTTCCACGACCTCGAATGCCGCGCGCACGATCGGCAGCACGACCAATTGCGCGATGCGCTCGCCGGGCACGATCGTAAACGCCGCGTCGGAGCGGTTCCAGCACGAGATCATCAGCGGCCCCTGGTAGTCCGCGTCGATCAGCCCGACCAGGTTGCCGAGCACGATGCCGTGCTTGTGGCCGAGGCCGGAGCGCGGCAGCACGACCGCGCAGAGGCCCGGATCGCCGATGTGGATCGCGATGCCGCTCGGCACCAGCGCGCTCGCGCCCGGCGCGAGCACGAGCGGTGCGTCGAGCATCGCGCGCAAATCCACGCCGGCGGAGCCCGCGGTCGCCGCGTGCGGCAGCGGGAACTCGCCGCCGAGCCGCGCGTCGAGGATCTTCAACGCGATCGTCGTCATGCGCCGCCGGCCGCGTCCGGGCCGCGCGTGCGCCGATGCTCGGCGATGCGCGCGACGAGCCTGCGCGCGAGCTCGCGCTTGTCCGCGCGCGCGAGCTCCTCGCGGCCGCCGCCGGGCCAGAGCAGCAGCAGCGCGTTGTCGTCGCGCTCGAAGCCGCAGTCGGCGCCGACCCGGTTCGCCGCGATCAGGTCGAGCTGCTTGCGCTCGAGCTTCGCGCGCGCGTAGTCCTCGACGTTCTCGGTCTCGGCGGCGAAGCCGACCAGGAACGGGCGGCGCGGCAGCGCGGCGACTTCGGCGAGGATGTCCGGGTTCTGCACGAGCGCGAGGTCGAGCCCGCCGGCGCCGTTCTTCTTGAGCTTCTGCGCCGCGACCGCCTCGGGACGGAAGTCGCCGACCGCCGCGGCCGAGACGAACACCGCCGCGCGCGGCGCCTCGGCGAGCACCGCGTCGCGCATCTCGCGCGCGCTGCGCACGTCGACGCGCGCGACGCCGCGCGGCGTCGGCAGCGCGACCGGGCCGGCGACCAGCGTGACCTCGGCGCCGGCCTGCGCGGCCGCCTCGGCGACCGCGAAGCCCATGCGCCCCGAGCTGCGGTTGCCGATGAAGCGGACCGGGTCGATGTCCTCGTAGGTCGGACCGGCGCTGACCAGCACGCGCACGCCGCCGAGCTCGCGCGGCGCGCGCGCCGCGGCGAGCGCGGCGACGAGCTCGGCCGCCTCGAGCAGGCGCCCGGCGCCGAACTCGCCGCAGGCCTGACCGCCGGACGCGGGTCCGAGCACGCGCACGCCGCGCTCGCGCAGCCGCGCGAGATTCGCCTGCGTCGCCGCATGCGCCCACATCTGCTGGTTCATCGCCGGCGCGATCGACAGCGGCGCCGCGGTCGCCAGGCAGAGCGTCGTCAGCAGCTCGTCGGCGCGGCCGTGCGCGAGCCGCGCGATCAAGTCGGCCGACGCCGGCGCGACGAGCACCTCGTCGGCCCAGCGCGCGAGCTCGATGTGCCCCATCGCGGCCTCGGCGGATTCGTCCCAGAGGCTCGTGCGCACCGGATGGCCGGACAGCGCCTGGAACGTCAGCGCGGTCACGAAGCGCGCCGCGTTCTCGGTCAACACGACGCGCACCTCGGCGCCGGCGTCGCGCAGGCGGCGCACGGTCTCGGCGCCCTTGTAGGCGGCGATGCCGCCGGAGACGCCGAGCAGCACGTGCACGCCGGCCAGATCTCGACTCATGTAGGAAACGGCGGACAGGGCGGAAGGCCGCTAGCTTACTGAAAATCGGGCCGGCCGCCGCTGCTCGGCCGCACGTGGCCTCGCTAGGCTGCGTCGCATGGACGACGATCGGATGACGGCCGCGCCGCACCGCGGCGCGCGATTCGGAGCGGCGCGGCACGCGCCGAGGCGGCAGTCATGAGGATCCGCGACTGGCCCGATCACGAGCGCCCGCGCGAGAAGCTCGTTTCGCGCGGCGCGGCGGCGCTGTCGGACGCGGAGCTGCTCGCGGTGTTCCTCGGCTCCGGCGGCCGCGGCCAGAGCGCGGTCGATCTCGGCCGCGCGCTGCTGAAGGAAGCCGGCGGCGTGCGTCCGCTGCTGGACGGGCCGCGGCCGCGGCCCGGCATCGGCTTCGCCGGCTGGTGCCGGCTGCAGGCCGCGCTCGAGCTCGGCCGGCGCTATCTCGACGCGGAGATGCGCAGCAGCGGACCGCTGACCGATCCCGCCGCGAGCGCCCTGTTCCTGAAGTCGTGCCTGCTGCCGTACCCGTACGAGGTGTTCGGCTGCCTGTTCCTCGACAACCGCCATCGCGTCATCGCGTTCGAGGAGCTGTTCCGCGGCACGATCGACGGCACCAGCGTCTATCCGCGCGAGATCGCGCGGCGCTGCCTCGCGCACAACGCCGCGGCGGTCATCCTCGCGCACAATCATCCCTCCGGCATCGCCGAGCCGAGTCACGCCGACCGCACGATCACGCTGCGCGTGCGCGAGGCGCTCGACCTGATCGACGTGCGCGTGCTCGACCATTTCATCATCGGCGCCGGCGCGCCGACCTCGCTCGCCGAGCGCGGCTGGATCTGAGCCGCGCGGAAGCGTTCACGCGGCGCGCGGCGCGCCTATACTCGCGCCGATGCCGTGCCGTTCCGCGGCATCGGGCGCTCCGCGCGCGCGCCGCACGTGCGGCGAACGGCGCGCGGTCGCTTTTCGAGAACCGCAGCACGCGCCGGACCGCCGATGCTCGAATTCCCGCGCGCCTTTCCGGCCGACGCCGTCGAACGCGAGATTGCGGACGTGGCCGCCGCGCGCGCCGTGCTCGGCGCGCGGCTGGCGCCGCTGGACGCGGCGCTCGCGCGGCGCCGCGACGACTTCGCCGCGCTGCTCGGCGACCGCTCGGCCGCGGCGCTGTACGCCTGCGTCGAGGACGCGGTCCGGCTCGCGTACGCGCGGCTCGCGCGGCGCCACGGCCGCCTCGGCGGCGACTTCCACGCGTATCACAACGAGCAGCACGCGCTCGACCTCTGCGACGGCCGCCTCGGCCGGGTCTGCGCGACGCTCGGCGCGCACGCGCTCGCGCTGCGCGACTGGTGCGCGCTGCTCGTGTTCGGCGCCGGCCACGACCTGCGCCAGCGCGAGGCGCCGCTGCTGCACGCCGGCATCGGCGCGAACGAGCGCGCGAGCGCCGAGGAGACGCAGCGGATCCTCACCGCGTGCGGCGTACCGCCGGAGCGCGATCCGGAGCTCCATCTCGTCATCGAGATCGCGATCGCCGGCAGCACGTTCGACGCGCGCGTGCCGCGGCCCGGACAGGCGTACAACGCGGCCGACCTCGTGCAGAGCGGCGGCGCGCTCGCCGACCGCCTCGACCGCACCCTCGACGCGCTCGCGCCGCGCTGGCGCGCCGACGCGCATTTCGCGCATCGGCTCGGCCTCGCCCGCATCGCGGCCGACCTCGACACCGCGAACGTCGCCGAGCCGTTCGCGCGCTTCGCGCAGAGCGGTGAAGACCTCTGCCGCGAGCGCGAGATGCTCGCCGGCCGCTCGACCGCGGCCGCGGACAGCGCGCTGCCGGTGCTCGGCTTCCTGACCGACGGCCAGCATCGCTTCTTCTTCGAGCTGCATCGATTCCTGTCCGAGGCCGGGCGCGCCGCGTTCGGGGCCGGCAAGCAGGCGAACGCGCCGAAGCTGAAGGCGCTCGCCGCAGGCACGCGTGCGCGGCTCGCGGTACGCGGCCGGCCGGCGAGCGGCGACGACGTGATCGCGGCGTACCGCGCGACGCTTGCGGATCTCTGCGAAGTCGAACGGGGCGCCGGCGGCGCGGCCTGACGCGCGCTGCACGAACGAGGTCGGCAGCGAGCGTGCGCATGCGCCGGCGGACGACGAACGGTGAACGACGAGCCGAGCGGCCGCGGCCGTATCGCCGCGTCGCAGCGCGGCCGGCGGAAGTCGGTGCGTCCGTGCACCCGCGGCGCCGTGCGCATCCCGCACGCCACCGGTCCTCCACGAAGCCGGCCGCGACGATCGGCCATAGGCACGTCGCGGCTCGAGCACCGACGTTAGCGGCGTTCGGCGACAACGCGATGACAGCCGCACGCGCAGCGCGCGGGACGCTACAATGAGCGGCTTTACCCTGCGCCAGGACGCTCGTGAAAGACGCCCTCCACGAACTCGTGCTCGCCGCGATCGCGGCGCTGCGCGCGGACTCGACGCTGCCGCCCGGCGACGCGCCGGCGTTCGTCGTCGAACGGACCAAGAGCCGCGAGCACGGCGACTTCGCGACGAACGTCGCGCTGCTGCTCGCGAAGCCGGCCGGGCGCAAGCCGCGCGAGCTCGCCGCCGCGCTCGTCGCGGCGCTGCCGGCGAGCGAGCGCGTCGCGAAGGTCGAGATCGCCGGTCCCGGCTTCATCAACTTCTTCCTGAGCCCGGCCGCGTACCGTGACGAGCTGCTCGGCATGCTCGAGCTCGGCGCCGCGTACGGACGCAACCGCGCCGGCGCCGGCCACACCGCCGGCGTCGAGTTCGTCTCGGCGAATCCGACCGGCCCGCTGCACGTCGGCCACGGCCGCAACGCGGCGCTCGGCGACTGCATCGCGCGCGTGCTCGACGCGAACGGCTGGAGCGTCGTGCGCGAGTTCTACTACAACGACGCGGGCAACCAGATCCACAATCTCGCGCTGTCGGTGCAGGCGCGCGCGCGCGGCGTCGAGCCGGACCAGGACGGCTGGCCGGCCGACGGCTACCGCGGCGACTACATCAAGGACGTCGCGCGCGCCTACCTCGCGCACGCGTCCGTGCACGCCGACGACGTCGAAGTGACCGCCGCCGGCGACGTCGACGATCTCGACGCGATCCGCCGTTTCGCGGTCGCGTATCTGCGCCACGAGCAGGACCTCGACCTGAAGGCGTTCGGCGTCGCGTTCGACGTCTATTTCCTCGAGTCGTCGCTGTACGCGAACGGCAAAGTCGACGAGACCGTGCGCGAGCTCGTCGCGCACGGCCGCACCTTCGAGGAAGGCGGTGCGCTGTGGCTGCGCACGACCGACTTCGGCGACGACAAGGACCGCGTCATGCGCAAGTCCGACGGCAGCTACACGTATTTCCTGCCGGACGTCGCCTACCATCGCAGCAAGTGGCAGCGCGGCTACGAGCGCGCGATCACCGTGCTCGGCTCGGATCATCACGGCAGCCTCGCGCGCGTGAAGGCCGGCCTGCAGGCGCTCGACGCCGGCATCCCGCACGGCTGGC
>DASWOS010000136.1:0-5896 GCA_036398645.1 Dokdonella sp.
GGCGGCTCGATGCGCGACGCGGAGGTCGTCGCCGCCGCGAACGAGCACGGCATGGCGATGGTGTTCACCGGCGTGCGGCATTTCCGTCATTGACGGCGCCGCGCGGCATCGCTCCCGACAGGCGCACGGCGGACCGCGGGCCGCCTTGTTCTTCCATGATCCGCTCGCGCCTTCGGCGCGAAACGCTCCCCTGACTCAGCCGACGCTTCCGGCAGGAATCGCACCATGAAAATTCTCGTGATCGGCTCCGGCGGCCGCGAACATGCGCTCGCCTGGAAGCTGAAGCAGTCGCCGCGCGTCGACGAGGTGATCGTCGCGCCCGGCAACGCCGGTACCGCGCGCGAGCCCGGCGTGCGCAACGCCGACGTCGCCGCGACCGACGTCGACGGCCTGCTGACTCTCGCGCTCGACGAGGACGTCGCGCTGACCGTGGTCGGCCCCGAGGCCGCGCTCGCCGCCGGCGTCGCCGACCGCTTCCGCGCGGCCGGCCTGCGCTGCTTCGGCCCGAGCCGCGCGGCCGCGCAGCTCGAGAGCTCGAAGGCGTTCGCGAAGGAGTTCCTCGCGCGCCACCGCATCCCGACCGCGCGGCACGCGACGTTCGCCGAGCTCGCGCCGGCGCTCGCCTACGTGCGCGAGCGCGGCGCGCCGATCGTGATCAAGGCCGACGGCCTCGCCGCCGGCAAGGGCGTCGTCGTCGCCGCGAGCCTCGCCGAGGCCGAACGCGCGCTCGAGGACATGCTCGGCGCGCACGCGTTCGGCGACGCCTCCGCACGCGTCGTCGTCGAGGACTTCCTCGACGGCGAGGAGGCGAGCTACATCGTGCTCAGCGACGGCGCGCACGTGCTGCCGCTGGCGACGAGCCAGGACCACAAGCGCCGCGACGACGGCGACCGCGGGCCGAACACCGGCGGCATGGGCGCGTACTCGCCGGCGCCGATCGTCACCGCCGAGGTCGAGCGGCGCGTCCTCGACGAGATCGTGCGGCCGACGATCGCCGGCATGGCCGCCGAAGGCGCGCCGTTCGTCGGCTTCCTCTACGTCGGCCTGATGATCGGCCGCGACGGCGCGCCGAGCGTCGTCGAGTTCAACGCGCGCCTCGGCGATCCGGAGACGCAGCCGATCCTGCTGCGCCTGCGCACGGACCTCGTCGACCTGGTCGAGGCCGCGCTCGACGGACGTCTGGACGGCCGCAGCGCCGAATGGGACCCGCGCCCGGCGCTCGGCGTCGTCGTCGCGGCCGCCGGCTACCCCGGCGCCGTACGCGGCGGCGACGCGATCCACGGCCTCGACGCGCCGACCGACGCCTCGGTCAAGGTGTTCCACGCCGGCACGCGCCTCGACGACGCCGGCGACGTCGTCACCGCCGGCGGCCGCGTGCTCGCGGTCTGCGCGCTCGGCGACGACGTCGCCGCCGCGCGCGAGCACGCCTACGCGGCGGCGCGGAGCATTCGCTTCGACGGCGCGTTCTTCCGCAGCGACGTCGGCGCTCGCGCGCTCGCGCGCGGCGGCTGACGCGAGGCGTCGCTCCGCGTCAGCGCTTCGGCGGCGCCGCCGCGGCCGCCACGTCCGGCTGCGGCCGCGCCGGGTGGAACACGTCGGCGCTCGCGGCCCACGGACGATCCGGCAGCTTGTGCGCCTGCAGCTGCTGCAGGATCTCGCGGTACGGCCCGATTCCCGCCTGGCCCTCGTTGCGCAGCGCGACGAACACGGCGCCTTGCTGCGTCTTGACCGCGTCGTCCCAGCGACCGTTCGCGCCGAGCGCGAGCGCGTAGGCTTCGGCGACCGGCGCCGCGCTGCTGCCCTTGTACAGCTTGCCGCCGTAGTCGAGCGCCGTGCGCTTCTGGTCGGCGCCGGCCGCCGTGCAGGTGCTCGCGACGCGCACGAAGAACTGCAGCAGGTTCGCGTCGTTCGGCGCCTTCGCGAGGCCGCGGTTCAGCTCCTTCAGCGCGTCCGCGCAGCGGCCCTGCGCGACCTCGGCGGCGACCAGCCGCGCCCAACCGTCGGCGTTGGCCGGCTCCGCCTGCACGAGCGCGCGGTATTGCGCGGCCGCCTCGTCGAGGCGGCCGGTGCGCATCAACAGGTTGCCGAGCGCGACGTACGCGCCGTCGAGCTTCGCGTCGAGACGGATCGCGTCCGCGTACGCGCGTTGCGCGCCGGCGTCGTCGTTGCTCATCTCGCGCACCATGCCCTGGCTCAGATGCGCGACCGCGTTGTTCGGGTCGGCCGCGAGCGCGGCCGCCGCGCGCGACTGCGCCGCCGGCAGATTGCCGGCGACCGCCTCGACGCGCGCGTACAGCGCGAGCAGGTTCGCGTCGTTCGGCGCGGCCTTGAGCGCGCCGTCGAGGCGCGTGCGCGCGTCGGCGTAGCGCCGCGCCGCGACGAGCGACATGACCTCGGCCGCCGCGCGCGCCTTCGGATCGGCCGGCGCAGCCGGCGTCGCGGCGAGGAAGCGGCTGCCGACCGGATCGAACAGCGCCGGCGCGGCCTTGCCGGCCTTCGCGCGCGCCGCGGCCGCCGCCTTCGCGTCGCCGGCCGCGGCGTACGCGTCGGCGAGCTTAGCGTACAGCAGATTCGCCGACGGATCGAGCCGCAGCGCCTGGTTGAACTGCGCGACCGCGTCGGCGTAGCGCTTCTGGCGCATCGCGACGTCGCCGAGCATCGCGTACGGCACGGCCTGGTCGTGGTGGTGCGCGGTGAAGCCCTCGAGCGCGCGGCGCGCGCCGTCGAGGTCGCCGGCGGCGATGCGGCGGTCGGCGAGCGCCGCGATCGCCGGCAGGTAGTTCGGGTTCAGCGCGGCGGCGCGCTCGAAATAGCTCGTCGCGTCGGCGTCGGGCCGCGCGCGCGAGGCGACGATGCCCTGCGCGTAGGCCCACTGGCCGTTGGTCGGCGCGAGCAGCGCCGCGTCGGCGAGCGCGACCGCGGCCTCGGCGTAGAAGCCGTTCCGCGCGTACACGCCGGCGAGCAGCGCATAGGACTCGGCCAGCGCGTCGCCGTTCTGGAACTCCTTGGCTTTCTCGAACGCTGCGCGCGCGCTGCGCAGCTCGTTCGCGCGCGCGGCCGGCAGCCGGCCGAGATCCGGCGTCGGCACCGGCCGCAGCGCGGGCTCGGCACCGAGCACCGCGGACGAGAGCGCGGCGGCGAACAGGAAGGCTGAGAGGCGTCGGATTCTGAGCATCGGCGGACGGCCGCTGTGCGGCGGATGACGGGCCAGCCGCGCAGTGTAGCGGCTCCGCGCCGGCACCGCTGCGACCGGAGCGCGCACGCGAAGTTCATGCGGTCGCCAGCGACGACGGGCGCCTGCTAGATTCCGCGCTCCGGGGATCGGGGCGTGCGACGCGATGCGGAACTCCAGCCAGTTCGATCTGTTGCGCACGCGCCGCTTCGCGCCGTTCTTCGCGACGCAGGCGCTCGGCGCGTTCAACGACAACGCGTTCCGCCAGGCGACCGTCGTGCTCGTCGCGTTCCGCCTCGGCCTCGACGACCGCACGGTCGGCTTCTACGCGAACCTCGCGCCGGCGCTGTTCATCCTGCCGTTCTTCCTGTTCTCGGCGAGCGCGGGCCAGCTCGCCGAGAAGTTCGAGAAGACGCGCCTGATCCGCTTCGTCAAGCTGTTCGAGATCGCCGCGATGTCGATCGCGGCGTACGCGTTCGAGGCGCGGCGGGTGCCGCTGCTGCTGTTCGTGCTGTTCCTGATGGGCCTGCATTCGACGCTGTTCGGGCCGATCAAGTACGCGATCCTGCCGCAGTCGCTCGCCGCCGACGAGCTCGTCGGCGGCAACGGCCTCGTCGAGATGGGCACCTCGCTCGCCATCCTCGTCGGCATGATCGCCGGCGGCGCGCTGATGGCGCTCGGCGACGCCGGTCCGGCCGCGGCGTCGGCGCTCGTGATCGGCGTCGCCGTGCTCGGCTATCTCGTCGCGCGCGCAATCCCGCCGGCGCCGCCGAACGCGCCGGATCTGCGCTTCAACTGGAACCCGCTCGCCGAGACGATCGAAGTGCTCGGCTTCGTCGCGCGCGACCGCAGCGTGTTCAACGCGGTGCTCGGCATCTCGTGGTTCTGGTTCTTCGGCGGCGTGTTCACCGCGCAGCTGCCGAACTACACGAAGCTCTATCTCGGCGGCGACGAATCGGTCGCGATCCTCGTGCTCGCGCTGTTCTCGGTCGGCGTCGGCGTCGGCTCGCTGCTCTGCGAGCGGCTGTCCGGACGCAAGATCGAGATCGGCCTGGTCCCGCTCGGCTCGATCGGGCTCAGCCTGTTCGGCGTCGACCTGTATTTCGCGCGGTCGCAGCCGGCCGCCGTGCACGGCCTCGGCGCGCTCGCGTTCCTCGGCGCCGGCGGCGGCTGGCGCATCGCGCTCGACCTGACGCTGCTCGGCGTGTTCGCCGGCTTCTACATCGTGCCGCTGTTCGCGCTCGTGCAGAGCCGCGCCGAGCGCAGCCAGCTCGCGCGCGTGATCGCCGGCAACAACATCGTCAACGCGCTGTTCCTCGTCGCCGCCGCCGCGCTCGGCATCGGCCTCGGCGCGCTCGGCTGGTCGATTCCGCAGATCTTCCTGACCGTCGCCGTGCTGAACGCGCTCGTCGCGGCCTACATCTACGCGCTGGTGCCCGAATTCCTGATGCGCTTCCAGTGCTGGGTGCTGGTGAACCTGCTCTACCGCATCGACGTCGACGGGCTCGAGCACGTGCCCGAGCACGGGCCGGCGCTGCTGGTCTGCAACCACGTGAGCTACATGGACGCGCTGATCGTCGGCGGCGTCGTGCGCCGGCCGCTGCGCTTCGTCATGTACTACAAGATCTTCCGCATTCCGCTGCTGAACTTCGTGTTCCGCACCGCGAAGGCGATCCCGATCGCCGGCCGTGGCGAGGACGCGGCGCTGCTCGAACGTGCGTTCGAGGAGATCGATCGCGCGCTCGCCGACGGCGAGCTCGTCTGCGTGTTCCCCGAAGGCGGGCTGACGCGCGACGGCGAGATCGCGCCGTTCCGCGGCGGCGTCGAGCGCATCCTCGCGCGACGGGCGGTGCCGGTCGTGCCGCTCGCGCTGCGCGGGTTGTGGGGCTCGGTGTTCAGCCGCCGCGATTCGGCGCTCGGCCGCGCACGGCTGCCGCGGCGCCTGCGCGCGCGGATCGGCGTCGCGATCGGCGCGCCGCTCGCGGCCGCGGACGCCGACGCCGCGACGCTCGAACGCCGCGTGCGCGAGCTGCGCGGCGCCGCGGCCTGAAGCGCCGCAGCCGCGCCCGCGCGCACGCCGGACGCAGCCGTCGCGACGCGGCGGCGGCCGCGGCTCGGCCGTGCTCGGCGTCGGCCGGCGCTTCAGCGCATCCAGCCGGCCAGCACGAGCAGTGCGATCAGCGCGAGCCAGGTCACGAGCACGCGCCGCAGCACTGCGCGCGCATCGGCGAGCTCGACGAGCGGATCGTCGACGTCGGTCGCGTAGCCGTCGCCGGCGACGACGTCGGCGTCGACGCCGGAGCGCGCGATCGCACCGAGGAAGCCGAGATCGAGCGTGAAGTAGCCGCCGCGGTGGGCCGCGTGATAGCCGCGCCAGGTGCGCACGACCGCGTCGAAGTCCGACACCAGCGCGAGCGTCAATGCGATCAGGTGCGCCGGCGCCCAGTCGAGCACGAGCGCGGCGCGCTCGAGCCGGCCGCGCTGCACCGCGCCGATGTCGGTCGCGAACGCCGGATGATGCGCGAGCAGCTGCACCACGCGGTAGCCGAGCGCGCCGCCCGGGCCGAGCACGACGAACCAGAACAGCACGCCGAACCAGCGCGACAGCGCCGCCGCGAACGCGGCCTCGACGAGCGCGTGCGCCTGCCACGGCAGCGCGTCGCCGGCGGTGTCCGTGCGCAGCGCCTGCGCCGCGGCGAGGCGGCGGTCGCTGTCCGGCGCCTT
>DASWOS010000137.1:0-2375 GCA_036398645.1 Dokdonella sp.
TCGTAGCGCCACTTCCACTGGTAGCCGGTGATCTTGATCGTCATGTCCGAGTTCTCGACGTCGGCCATGTCGACCAGCAGCTTCGTCGCCGGCCACGCCATGATCACGAGGATCAGGATCGGAACGACGGTCCAGACCGCCTCCATCGTCGTGTTGTGGCTCCAGGTTTCGGCGACCACGCCCTTCGACTTGCGGAACCTCACGATCGCGATGATCATCGCGCCGAACACGACGATGCCGATCGCGACGCAGACCCAGAACGCGATCATGTGCACGTGCTGGACGCGCTGCGAGATCGGCGTGACGCCCGGCGTCATGTTGAGCTGCCACGGCGCCGGGTTCGCGAGCGCCACGCCGCTGGTCAGCAGCGCGAGCGCCGAGAAGGCGCGCAGGACTCCGGATGATTTCATCGTCATCACCTTCCGTAACTTCGGGTACTCGGATTCACCGCTTGCGCTGCCGCCGCGGCGGCGAGATCCGACGCGTGCCGGCGCCTCTCGGTTCGACGGATGTGCAGCCGTGAGATCATAGTGGAGCGCGAGCGCCAGCGGCAACCGCACGGCCGCGCTCGCCGACGCGTTCCGCCGCGTCGGTCCGCCGGTGCTGCGCGCGGACCGCGTCGGCCGCGCCGCGTTTCTGCGACAAACTGCCGCGAGCGTGCGACGCCCGGCCGCGGCCCGTGCGCGCCTTTGACCTCTCCGACGCGGTCACTACACTAACCCGCCCCGCGGCGCCGCAGCGCCGTCCTTCCGCACGAGTCGTGCCTTGAGCGAACTCCTGATTCCCGAATTGCCCGCGACGGTCGAGCCGACGCGGGCGCGCATCACGGCCGCGTGGACGCGCGACGAGAACGAGGCCGTCGACGAGCTGCTGTCGCAGGCGAGCCTGCCGCCGGCCGAGCGCGAGCTCGTGCTCGCGCGCGCGGCCGAGCTCGTCGCGCGCGTGCGCGCGCGCGCCGGCGACCAGAGCGCGGTCGAGTCGTTCATGCGGCAATACGATCTCTCCAGCGAGGAAGGCGTGCTGCTGATGTGCGTGGCCGAGGCGCTGCTGCGCATTCCCGATCGCGTCACCGCGGACAAGCTGATCCGCGACAAGCTCGGCGAGGCCGACTGGAGGAAGCACGTCGGCGGCAGCGACTCGCTGTTCGTCAACGCGTCGACCTGGGGCCTGATGCTGACCGGGCACCTGGTCAACCTCGCCGAGGAGACGCGCCGCGACTTCACCGGCGCGCTGAAGCGGCTCGTCGGCCGCGCCGGCGAGCCGGTCGTGCGCCTCGCCGTGCGCCAGGCGATGCGCATCATGGGGCATCAGTTCGTCATGGGCCGCACGATCGAGGAGGCGCTCGCGCGCTCGGCCGAGAAGGCCAACGCGGCCTACCGCTATTCCTACGACATGCTCGGCGAGGCCGCGCTGACGCAGGCCGACGCGGACCGCTACCAGCGCGCGTACCGGCACGCGATCGCCGCGCTCGGCGCGCGCGACGCGGGCCTGAAGGCGCGCGAGGCGAGCGTGCTCGACGCGCCGTCGATCTCGGTCAAGCTGTCCGCGCTGCACCCACGCTACGAGCCGATCAAGCGCGCGCGCGTGCACGCGGAGCTGACGCCGAAGCTGCTCGAGCTCGCCCGGCTCGCGATGCGGAACGGCATCGGCATGACCGTCGACGCCGAGGAGGCCGACCGCCTCGAGCTTTCGCTCGACGTGATCGGCGCGGTGTTCGCCGATCCGTCGCTCGACGGCTGGAACGGTTTCGGCCTCGCCGTGCAGGCGTACCAGAAGCGCGCGCCGTTCGTCGTCGACTGGCTCGCCGAGACCGCGCACAAGGCGCAGCGGCGCTGGTGCGTGCGGCTGGTCAAGGGCGCGTACTGGGACTCCGAGATCAAGCGCGCGCAGGAGCAGGGGCTCGCCGGCTATCCGGTCTACACGCGCAAGCCGAATACGGACGTGTCCTACCTCGCCTGCGCGAAGCGGCTGTTCGCCGCCGGCGCCGACGCGATTTATCCGCAGTTCGCGACGCACAACGCGCACACGATCGCCGCGATCCACCACTTCGCGCAGGGGCGTCCGTTCGAGTTCCAGCGCCTGCACGGCATGGGCGCGGACCTCTACGCCGAGGTCGTCGGCGCGGCGAAGCTCGGCGTGCCGTGCCGCGTCTACGCCCCGGTCGGCAGCCACGAGGACCTGCTGCCGTATCTCGTGCGGCGCCTGCTCGAGAACGGCGCGAACACGTCGTTCGTGAACCGCGTCGTCGACGAGGACGTCTCGATCCGCGACCTCGTCGCCGATCCGTGCGAGACCGTGCGCGCGCTGCCGTCGAAGCCGCATCCGCGCATCCCCCTGCCGATCGGACTGTTCGGCGAACGACGGAAGAACTCCAT
>DASWOS010000138.1:0-6214 GCA_036398645.1 Dokdonella sp.
GCGCCGGCGCGGCGGTCTGAGCGGCGAGCCGCCGCGGCCGCGCCTCAGGCCCGAGCCGGCGCCGCGTGCGCGCCGCGCCGCGCGACGATCGCGAAGCTGTTGAACGGCGTGCGCCCCCACAGCGGCCGCACGTCGACGGCGAAGCCGGCCGCGCGCAGCGGCGCCTCGATGTCCTCGCGCGCGGGGAAGTGGCGCGCGCGGCTGCGCATCCAGCCGACCGCGTGCATCGCCCATTCCTCGGCGACCGTCGCGCGGAAGCGCCAGTTCGGCTCGCGCAGCACGTTGCGCACGATCAGCGCCGCGCCCGGCGCGACGCGCCGGCTCGCCTCGTCGAGCAAGCCGGCCTGGCGCTCGGCGTCGAGGTAGTGCAGCACGTCGAGCAGCGCGACGTGGCCGGAGAACGCCGGCAGCGCGGCGGTCGCGTCGGCGTCCTCGAAGCGCAGCGCGTCGCCGCAGTCCCGCGCGGCCTCGCGCGCGGCCGCGATCTTGTCCGCGTCGACGTCGAGCCCGCGGTAGCCGCCGCGGAAGCCGCGCTCGTGCAGGTACAGGCCGAGCAGGCCGATGCCGCAGCCGATGTCGAGCAGCGCGTGCGCGTCGCCGCTCGCCGCGACGACGCGTGCGGCGGCGGCATAGACCGGATCGAGGCGCAGCTTCGGTCCGGCGTAGCGGCGGTAGCGAGGCGCGCGAAAGCGGGCGGCGATTCTCTGCGCGGTCGCGCGCTGCTCGTCTGGGGTCATCTTCGGCGCGTGCCGCGCGGCCGGATGCCGCTGCGCGAGGATAGCGGAAAGCCGCACGGCGCGAACCGGCGACGCGCCGCGCGTGTGCTAGCCTGCGCGTCCGGCGGACGGATGCGGACGGGCTTCCGCGAAGGACGGATCGATGGCGTTTTTCGCCGTGCTGCGCGAGCTCGACGCGCAGCAGCGCAAGGTCGTGCTGGCGAGCTTCCTCGGCTGGACGCTCGACGCGTTCGACTTCTTCCTGCTCGTGTTCGTGATGCCGGAGATCGCGCGCGACTTCGCCGTCGGCATTCCGCAGGTCGCGCTCTCGCTGACGCTGACGCTCGCGATGCGGCCGGTCGGCGCGTATCTGTTCGGCCGCCTCGCCGACCGCTTCGGCCGCCGCCCGGTGCTGATGGCCGACATCGTGCTGTTCGCCGTGCTCGAAGCCTCGTCCGCGCTCGCGCCGTCGCTGACCGCGCTGCTCGTCGCACGAGCGCTGTTCGGCATCGCGATGGGCGGCGAATGGGGCATCGGCGCGTCGCTCGCGATGGAATCGATCCCGCCGCGCGCGCGCGGCGCGGTGTCCGGCCTGCTGCAGGAAGGCTACGCGGCCGGCTACCTGATCGGCGGCCTGTGCTATCTGCTGCTGTTCGACCACGTCGGCTGGCGCGGCATGTTCGCGATCGGCGTGCTGCCGGCGCTGCTCGTGCTGTTCATCCGCCGCCACGTGCCGGAGTCGCCGGTGTGGACCGCGGCGGGCGGCCGCGCCGCGCCGGCCGCGGCCGGCTTCTTCACGACGATGCGCGGTCGCTGGGGGCTGTTCGCGTACCTCGTCGTGCTGATGATGTGCTTCAACATGTTCAGCCACGGCTCGCAGGACATCTATCCGACGTTCCTGAAGCAGCAGCACCATTTCGACACGCGCACGGTCGCGCTGCTGACGATCGCGCTGAACGTCGGCGCGATCGTCGGCGGGCTGTTCTTCGGTGCGTGGTCGGAGAAGGTCGGACGCCGCCGCGCGATCGTGACCGCGGCGCTGCTCGCGGTGCCGATGGTGCCGCTGTGGGCCTACGGCGGCTCGGTCGTGCTGCTCGGCATCGGCGTGTTCCTGCTGCAGGTCATGGTGCAGGGCGCCTGGGGCATCGTGCCGGTGCATCTGAACGAGCTCGCGCCGGACGCCGTGCGCGCGACGCTGCCAGGCTTCGCGTATCAGGGCGGCAACCTGCTGGCGAGCTTCAGCGCGCCGCTCCTGACCGGGCTCGCCGAGCGCCGCGGCGGCGACTACGCGTTCGCGATGGCCGTGTTCATCGTCGCCGTCGCCGTGCTGCTCGCGATCGTGACCGCGCTCGGGCCGGAGGCGCGCGGCGCGCGCTTCGGCACGGGCTCCGGCGGCGGCCGCGCGTGACGCCGCGCCGCCGCGGCGGTACGCCGCGCGTTCGACAACCTGCTAATCTGGCCCGCTTTTCCGCAGGGAGTCGGGCGTGAACGTCGAAGCGAACAAGGTCGTTTCGTTCCATTACCGCGTCAGCGACGGCGGCGAGACGCCGGTCGATTCCTCGCACGAGCGCGGCGAGCCGCTGACCGTGCTGATCGGCCATCACAACATCATCCCGGGGCTCGAGGCGGCGCTGCTCGGGCACGCCGTCGGCGACCGCTTCGAGGTCGAGGTGCCGCCGGCCGAGGCCTACGGCGAGCGGCGCGCGGACTTCGTGCAGCGCGTGCCGAAGAAGTACTTCGAGCATCCCGATGCGCTGCAGCCGGGCACGAGCACGGTGCTGCAGACGCGCGAGAGCGGTCCGCGCGTCGTCGTCGTCGTCAAGGTCGGCTCGAGCGTCATCGATGTCGACCTGAACCATCCGCTCGCGGGCAAGACGCTGAAGTTCGACGTCGAGATCACCGACGTCCGCGACGCGACGCCGGAGGAGATCGCGCACGGGCACGTGCACGGTCCCGGCGCGCACGCGCACTAACGCCGGACGCGACGACTTTCGGCAGATGCCGCGCGCGTCCGCGCGCGCGATCCTGCCGGCGCGGGCGTACCGATCGCCGTCCGCTGTCCGCGCGGCACGGCCGCGCCGCCGACTGGAGATGCCGATGCGTGCTTCCGTTCTCGCGCTGCTCGCCGGGTTGCCGCTCGCCGCCGCCGCGGCGCCGCCGCAGCTGCTGCAGGCGCCGACGTTGTCGCGGACCGCGGTCGTGTTCGCCTACGCGAACGATCTGTGGATCGCGCCGCGCGACGGCGGCGACGCGCACGTGCTCGTGCATGCGGCGGACCGTGCCGGCACGGCGCATTTCTCGCCGGACGGCACGCAGGTCGCCTACAGCGCGCGCGTCGACGGCAACGTCGACGTCTACGTCGTCGCCGCGGCCGGCGGCGAGCCGCGCCGGCTGACCTCGCATCCGGGCGACGACGTCGCGGTCGGCTGGACGCCGGACGGCCGCCGCGTGCTGTTCGCCTCGCACCGCGACGCCGCGAACGATTCCGGCAAGCTCTACACGGTCGCGCTCGACGGCGGCCCGCAGGAGGCGCTGCCGCTCGCGCGCGCCGAGCGCGGCGCGTACTCGCCGGACGCGGCCTCGATCGCCTACGAGCCGGACTTCCAGTGGGAGCCGGACTGGCGCGGCTACCGCGGCGGCCAGACCACGCCGATCTGGATCGCGCGGCTCGCCGACGCGTCGGTCACGCCGATCCCGCGCGACAACTCGAACGATCGCGACCCGATGTGGATCGGTGACACGGTCTACTTCGTCTCCGACCGCGACGGGCCGGCGACGCTGTACGCCTACGACACGAACAGCCGGCGCGTCACGCGCGTGCTCGACAACGACGGCTTTCCGATCGATTCCGCCTCGGCCGGCCCCGGCGCGATCGTCTATGCGCAGATGGGCGTGCTGCACGTGTTCGACCTCGCGACGCGCGTCGAGCACGCGCTCGAGGTGCGCGTCGCCGCCGACGGCTCGCGGCTCGCTCCGCGCTTCGAGAGCGTCGGCAAGCGCATCGAGAACGCCGCGCTGTCGCCGACCGGCGCGCGCGCGGTGTTCGAGGCGCACGGCGAGATCCTGACCGTGCCGGCCGAGAAGGGCGACGTGCGCGACCTGACGCGCACGTCGGACGTGGCCGAGCGCGATCCGGCCTGGTCGCCGGACGGCAAGTCGATCGCGTACTTCTCCGACGCGTCCGGCGAGTACGCGCTGCACGTGCGCGGCCAGGACGGGCTCGGCGTGCCGCGCACGATCGCGCTCGGCGAACCGCCGTCGTTCTTCTATTCGCCGGTCTGGTCGCCGGACTCGTCGCACGTCGCGTACCGCGACAAGCGGCTGAACCTCTGGCTCGTCGACCTCGCGCGGCCGGTGCCGCAGAAGGTCGACAGCGACCGCTACGACACGCCGCTGCACGAATTCGACCCGGCCTGGTCGCCGGACGGCCGCTGGCTCGCCTACACGAAGCAGCTGCCGAACCATCTGCGCGCGGTGTTCGTCTACTCGCTCGCCTCGCGCAAGGCGACGCAGGTGACCGACGGCATGAGCGACTGCCTGTATCCGAACTTCGACAAGAACGGCAAGTACCTGTACTTCGCCGCGAGCACCGACGTCGGGTTGTCGCCGGGCTGGCTCGACATGACCAGCGACGCGCATCCGGTCACGCGCAGCGTCTACGTCGCGGTGCTGCGCAAGGACTTGCCGTCGCCGCTCGCGCCGGAGAGCGACGAGGACAAGGGCGCGCCGCCGCCCGGCGCGAAGCCGAAGGACGACGAGGCCGAGAAGAACGGCGCGAAGGAGCCGGCCGCGGCGGCCGCGGTCGCGATCGACTTCGACGGAATCCTGCAGCGCACGCTCGCGTTGCCGATTCCGGCCGAGAACTACGTCGGCCTCGCCGCCGGCAAGAGCGGCGAGCTGTTCGCGCTGCAGGCCGACCAGGTCGCGCGCGAGGACGCGCCGTTCACCGTGCAGAAGTTCGCGCTCGACAAGCGCAAGACCGACAAGCTGCTCGACGGCGTGACGCGCTTCGTCGTCTCGTTCGACGGCGCGAAGATGCTCTACGCGCGCGGCGACGACTGGTTCATCGCGAAGACCGACGCGGCGCCGAAGGCCGGCGAGGGCAAGATCGCGACCGACGCGATGCGCGTCGAGGTCGACCCGCGCCGCGAATGGGCGCAGATGTACCGCGAGGTCTGGCGCATCGAGCGCGACTTCTTCTACGACCCGCATTTCCACGGGCTCGACCTCGCCGCGGCCGAGCGGCGCTTCGAGCCGTTCCTGGCCGGCGTCGCCAGCCGCGAGGATCTCGACGTGCTGTTCCGCCGCATGCTCGCCTACGTCTCGGTCGGGCACATGTTCGTGCGCGGGCCGCACGACGAGGCGGCGCACGTCGCGCCCGGTCTGCTCGGCGCCGACTACGCGACCGACCACGGCCGCTATCGCTTCGCGAAGATCTACGACGGCGAGAACTGGAACCCGGACCTGCGCGCGCCGCTGACGCAGCCCGGCGTCGTGGTCGAGGCCGGCGAGTACCTGCTCGCGGTCGACGGCCGCGAACTGCACGCGAGCGACGACGTCTACGCGTTCTTCGCCGGCACCGCCGAGCGCCAGACCGTGCTGCGCGTCGCCGCCGACGCCGCCGGTGCGCGCGCGCGCGACGTGACCGTCGTACCGGTCAAGGACGAGCACGGCCTGCGCCATCGCGCCTGGGTCGAAGCGAACCGGCGCAAGGTCGACCAGCTGAGCGGCGGCAGGCTCGCCTACGTGCACCTGCCGGACACGCACGCCGGCGGCTTCACGAGCTTCAACCGCTATTTCTTCGCGCAGACCGACAAGCAGGGCGTCGTCGTCGACGAGCGCTACAACCACGGCGGCCAGCTCGCCGACTACGTCGTCGACTACCTGCAGCGCGCGCCGATGACGCGCATCTACACGCGCGAAGGCGAGCCGTACACCGAGCCGACGCAGGCGATCTTCGGGCCGAAGGCGATGCTGATCAATCAGTTCTCAGGCTCCGGCGGCGACGCGCTGCCGTGGTACTTCAAGCGCATGGGCATCGGCCCGCTGATCGGCAAGCGCACCTGGGGCGGCCTGGTCGGCATCGGCGGCTATCCGCCGCTGGTCGACGGCGGCACGGTCACCGCGCCGCGCTGGGCGCTGGCCGGGCTGCACGGCGACTGGGAGGTCGAGAACCGCGGCATCGCGCCGGACCTCGACGTCGAGGACGATCCGCGCGCCGAGCGCGACGGCCACGATCCGCAGCTCGAGCGCGCGGTCGAGTACCTGATGAAGCAGCTCGCCGAGCATCCGGCGCCGAGCTATCCGACGCCGCCGTACCCGGACTTCAAGCCGACGCTGCCGCGGCAGCCCTAGCTCCGCGCCGTAGGGGCCGGCTCGGCCGCGACTGGCGTACGAGCCGGCTCGCGCGTCGCATGCCCGCGTTTACGGCAGCCCCGTAGGAGCCGGCGTCGGCCGCGAGCCCAGCGAACACCGCGCGCCACGCCGCGCCTGAACGC
>DASWOS010000139.1:0-7025 GCA_036398645.1 Dokdonella sp.
CCTCGGGCGGCCGGCCGAGGCCGAGCAGGAACAGATGCTCGCGCTCGAGCTCGCTCAGCATCAGCGCGCGCGAAAGCCGATCGAGCACGTCGGCGGACGGCGCGCCGCCGCGACCCTGCTCGAGCCACGTGTACCAGGTCGCGCTGATGTTCGCGCGCTGCGCGACCTCCTCGCGGCGCAGCCCCGGCGTGCGTCGGCGCGTGGCCGGAAAGCCGAGCGCGATCGGATCGAGCTTCGCGCGGCGATCGCGCAGATACGCGCCGAGCCGGTTGTCGCTCGCGGCCTGTGCGCGGGTTTCGGTGATCGTCATGGCGAAATGATCTCACGCTCGATCGGAATCGCCGATGCGCCGGCCGGATCTCGCCACGCAACCGTGCCCGCTGCTCCGCTCGCATGCGCGGCGCGCGCGCCGCCGCCGGGACGGCGGGGCCGCCGTCGAGGATCGGACCGCGTCACGGTCCGACGCCGCGTCGAGCGCCCCTCCTCGCGGCGTCGGCGCGATCGCGCCGAGCGAAGGATGCGGGCCGCGCCCGCGCGGGTGCCGGAAATGACCGGTTTCATTTCCGGCCGCGATCCGGTGAGCGGTCCGGCTCGACGCACGCGCGGACGCGCCTGTCGCGCCGCCGTCTGGGTTTCGGGCACGGCGGCGGCTCGCCGCTCCGGCGCGGCACCCGTCGTCGACGCTCGCGGCCGCATGCGCGTCATCGCCGCCGTTCGCCGCGCGTCGGGCGGACCACGACGCGTCCGGCATAGATGAGAGCGAAGCCGATCGCGAGCGGAATGCCGCCGCCGAACAGGATCGGCAGGAGTCCGTCCCGACCATTGGCGCTCGACAGCAACGTCAGCGTGCAGAGCCCGCTCGCGCCGGCGATCAGGATGCCGATCGCGATCAGGATGCCGCCGAACAGCGCCTTCATCGCCGCCGCTCGCTCGCGAGTGCACGATGGCGCGCGAGCACGGACGCGCCTTCCGCGCCGGCCCGATAAAACGTGTTGTACGTATCGAATGGGATGATGCGGCCGTCCTCGGTGACGAAATGGACGCAGCTGCGCTTCACGGTACCGAGATCGAAGTTGTAGCGGTCGAGGAACTGCAGGATCACGACGCGGAAGCTGTTCGCGTACGACAGCTGCTGCGGCACGATCGCCTGCGGCAGGCAGCACAGCAGGCTCGCGAGCTTCTCGCCGGTGTCCGCCTGCGCGGTCGCCAGCGAGAGCAGGTCGAGAATGCGCGAGCGCAGCTCCGGATACGCCTCGTAGCCGATCGTGTTCGGTCCGTTCAGCACGATCTCGCGCGGCAGCAGCGACGTGATCGGCGTGACCTCGCGTTCCTGCCGGAGCCCGTAGCCGATGCAGATCTGGTCCGGATTGCACGGCAACGGGATCATGTCGTCGAGCGCGAATACGCCGGACTTGGCGACTTCGCGGCGGATCTGCGTCAGCAGCACGCGGTGTCGGTCGGCGTGGAAGCCGTCGTTGCGGCCGGCGTCCTGCACCGGCTGGAACGTGACTCCGCGCACGCAGCGCCATTCGAGCGCGTGGCGGACGATCTCGCCGATTTCGCCGTCGTTGACGCCGCGCTTGACGACGACGACGAGCGTCGTCGACAGGCCGACGCGCTCGAGCGCCTCGAGCGCCTGCCGCCGGATGCGCGCGAGGCGCGCGCCGCGCAGATCGAGCAGCGCGTCGTCGTCGAGCGAGTCGAACTGCAGATAGATCTCCAGCCGCGGCGCGTAGCGCGCCAGCCGCTCGACGAAGGCCGGATCCTGCGCGATGCGCACGCCGTTCGTGTTGATCATCGCGTGCCGGATCGGCCGGCGCTTCACGGCGTCGAGGATCGCGAAGAACTCCGGATGAAGCGCCGGCTCGCCGCCGGAGAGCTGGACCAGGTCCGGCTCGCCCTCGCCGGCGACGAGTGCGTCGAGCATGCGCTCGATCTCGGCGAGCGGGCGTTGGCTGCCGTCGGCGCCGGCGGCGTCGGCGAAGCAGACCGGGCAGGCCAGGTTGCAGGCACGGTTGATCTCGACGAGCGCGAGGCAGCTGTGCTGCTCGTGATCCGGGCACAGTCCGCAGTCGAACGGGCAGCCGGCTTCGGTATGCGTCTGCGTGCGCAGCGGACGGTCGCCGGGCTTGATCCAGAGCTTCTGCTGGCGCCAATAGTCGAGGTCGTCGCTGATCAGCGTCTTCTGGACGCCGTGGTCGCGGCAGCGCTTCAGATAGAAGACGCGTTCGTCTTCGATGACGATCTTCGCCGGGATCGGTTCGAGGCAGCGTTCGCACAGGCTCGTGGTCTGGCCGTGGAAGACGTACGGCGCGATCTTGCGCGCGGGTGGTTCAGCCTGTCCGGAAAGCATCGGCGTCGTCGTCATGTCGCCACCAGAGGATCCCATAAGCGATCAGCCCGAGCGTCAGCAGATGGAACACGTTCAGCGGTCCGATCAGCGTCGGGTACGGCTTCAGGAATTCCCATGCGAAGCGCTGTGCGGCATAGATGATAACCATCGCGTGGAAGGCATGATGCGTCGCCCAGCGCGCGCCGCGCACGCGTGCGTGCACGTACGCGGCGGCGAACGCCGCCATTGCGAGCGATTCGTAGAGCTCGACCGGATGGCGGCCGACGCGGTCGCCGAGGTCGACGGCCCACGGCAACCGCGTCGGCGTGCCGTAGGTGTAGTCCGGCAGGCCTGCGAACAGGCAGCCGAGGCGACCGATCGCGATGCCGACCGCGATCGGCAGCGCGAATACGCCGCCGGTCGAACGACGGACGCGGTGCCGCCGCTTCCAGAGCTCGACGGCGACGATGCCGCCGGCGAGCGCGCCGGCAATGCTGTGCGACGGCGCCGCGACGAGGCTGCGCAGCGTGTTCGATGAACCGAACAGCCATGCGCCGGCGAGCGCGCCGAGTCCGGGCGCGACGAAATAGCCGGGCGCGGCGGTCCGCGCGAGCGCGCGGCCCGGTTCCGGCCAGCGGCGATGCTGCCAGCGCGCCGCGAGCGCGGCGCCGAGCCACGCGGCGGCGTCGCCGGCGTAGTGTGCCCACGGCGCGGTCGGCACGACGATCATCGGCGCGCCGCGCGGATCGATGCGCGCGCGACGCTCACGCGTGGCCCGCGACCGCGTGCGGCACGTACGGACCCTCGAGTGCGGCGATCTCGTCGTCGCCGAGCTGCAGCGACAGCGCGGCGACCGCGTCGTCGAGATGCTGCGGTTTCGACGCGCCGATGATCGGCGCGGTCACGAACGGCTTGCCGAGCATCCACGCCAGTGCGACCTGCGCCTTCGCGACGCCGCGCTTGGCGGCGACCGCGGCGACCGCCTCGACGATGCGCCGGTCGACCTCCGGCACGACGTAGAGCGTCTTGCCGAACTCGTCGCTGCGCTGGCGTTCGGTCGCCTCGTCCCAGGCGCGCGTCAGTCGCCCGCGCGCGAGCGGGCTCCACGGGATCACGCCGATGCCCTCGGCCCGGCACAGCGGCATCATCTCGCGCTCCTCCTCGCGGTAGAGCAGGTTGTAGTGGTTCTGCATCGTCGCGAAGCGCGTCCAGCCGTGCCGCTCGGCGAGCTGCAACGCCTTGCAGAACTGCCAGGCCCACATCGACGACGCGCCGATGTAGCGCGCCTTGCCGGCCTTGACGACGTCGTGCAGCGCCTCGAGCGTCTCCTCGATCGGCGTGGTCGGGTCCCAGCGGTGGATCTGGTACAGATCGACGTAGTCGGTGCCGAGCCGGCGCAGGCTGTGGTCGATCTCGGCGAGGATCGCCTTGCGCGACAGGCCCTGGCCGTTCGGGCCGGCGTGCATGCGACCGTGCACCTTCGTCGCGAGCACGATCGAATCGCGGCTCGCGTACTGCGTCAACGCGCGGCCGACGATCTCCTCGGAGCTGCCGTCCGAGTAGACGTTCGCGGTATCGAAGAAGTTGATGCCGAGATCGAGCGCCTTCTTCAAGAGCGGCCGGCTCGCCGCCTCGTCGAGCGTCCACGGATGGTTGCCGCGTTCCGGCGCACCGTAGGTCATGCAGCCGAGGCACAGCCGCGACACGTCGAGGCCGGTGCGGCCGAGCTTCACGTAATCCATCGTCGTCTCCTTCGAATTCGCCGCGAGCGGCGTCCCGCGCAGCCTAGCGCGCGCGTGGCCGGCGGCGCACCCGTGGGTCGACTTCGGCCGCGGCGATCGGTCGCGCCCGGCTGCGCAGCGCCGGATCGCTGCGCGCGCGTTCGAGCCGCACGTTGCGCTCGCCACCGTGGCGTGTCGGCGCAAAGCGCGCGCTGAGCCGCGCTGAGCCGCGCCGCCGCGCGCGAGCACCGGCAAATGCTGCGCGAACGCCGCGCGAACGCCGCGCGAACGAACCTCGAGCGCGATTGAGATACCGTCGTCGCGTCCACGGTTTCGCCGTCGTCCGCGAGCGTCGCCCGCGTGCGCTTTCGGCGAAACCGCCATCGTCCATTTCTCGCAAGGGGCCATTCATGCGCATCACCGTGCTGTTCGCGACCATTTCCCTGTCGATCTGCGGCCTGGCCCGGGCGGGCGGCACGTTCATCGAGCTGCAAACGCCGTCCATGCAGATCACGAAGATCTCCGGCAACGGCGAGTACGCGGTCGGCGCGATCTCGTCGACGGCGGGATTCCGCTGGACCGCGCGCACCGGCGCCGAGGAGCTGATCACCGAGCTCGACGCCGCGACCGGCATCAACAATTTCGGCACGATCGCCGGCGCGGTGCCCGAGAACGGCGGCGCGGGCAACGGCGGTCGCGACCTCGGCGCGTACGCGCCGGTCGATGCCGCGCCGGTCCTGCTCGATCGCACCCTGCAGACGAACGCGACCGGCTACGACATCGCCGACGACGGCACCGTGGTCGGACTGTCGTTCGAGGACGGCTTCGCCGGGGCGGCCGTCGCGTTCGTCTGGACGCCGGCGGACGGCATGACCGCGCTGCCGGTCAATCGGCCGGACACGTACTCGCGCGCGAACGCGATCAGCTCGGACGGGCGCGTGATCGCCGGCTGGAACGATCAGGAGAACGGCGGGCGCACGGCCGTGGTCTGGCAGGACCGCGTGCCGTTCGACCTCGTCGACGCCGACGGCAACGGCATCGGCGAAGCCGACGGCGTCAGCTCGAACGGTCTCTACGTCGTCGGCTCGGATTACTTCGATGCCGATACGTTGACGAGCAGCGCCTGGATCTGGAGCGCCGACGGTGGCGTGCGACCGGTTCCCGGCATGACGTTCGCGTTCGGCGTGACCAACGACGGCAAGACCGTCATCGGCAGCACCGGCTTCTTCGACGATCCGCCGCGCGCGGCGATGATCTGGCGCGAGGGCATCGGCACGATGACCGCCGCCGACTTCCTCGCCGAGCAGGCCATCACGATTCCGGACGGCTGGGATAGCGGACTCAGCGGCGGTTTCACCGGCATCTCCGCGGACGGCCGGCTATTGGGCGGCTGGAGCTTCGGCCCGGCCGGAACGCAGTCGTACCTGATCCAGCTCGGCGCCGACGACGGAATCTTCAGCGACGGCTTCGAGGCCGCGACGTCGCCGTAGATGCACGTGCGGGCATGCGCGGCATAGCGCCGCTCGCGCGGCGCGGCCGGCGTAAGCGGGTGGCCACGCGCGTGCAAGAAAACGGTTGACGCGGAGCGCCCCGGACAGAATAATCGCGCGCCTTCGGTCGGAGGCGTCATGCGTGCGATGTCGCGCGGCTCCGCCGACCGGTAGGGTTGGATCGGTTTCAGCGCCCGTAGCTCAGCTGGATAGAGTACCAGGCTACGAACTTGGTGGTCGGGAGTTCGAATCTCTCCGGGCGCGCCATCTCGAGAAAGTAGAAGGGTGCCTTCGCGGCACCCTTCTTTTTTCGGGAGATCGAAGGAGGACGACGCGGCCGGAAGGCCGCGAGTACGGCAGGCGTGGATTTGACGCGCGCGGTCGCGCTTCGTAGTATCCCGGGCCCTTTCGGCGCCACGATGCGGCGGCGGAGGCCCACGGCGACGGGGTATAGCGCAGTCTGGTAGCGCGCCTGCTTTGGGAGCAGGATGTCGGGGGTTCGAATCCCTCTACCCCGACCACTGCGGCGGCCGGCGCAGGCGGAACTCGTGTCCGCACGCGCTTTCCGTGACAATCGCGGCTGACGATGCGCCCGTAGCTCAACCGGATAGAGCATCGGCCTTCTAAGCCGACGGTTGCAGGTTCGAGTCCTGTCGGGCGCGCATCCGATCGAGCGCACCGCCGGTGGCGCGAGAGGAGGCGAGGAGGGCTGCTACGGAGGAGGCACGGAGGCCGACCGGAAGACGCTCGACGGACGGGAGCGAACAAAGGTTCAGAGCTTGCGGTGGGCGTAGCTCAGTTGGTTAGAGTACCGGATTGTGATTCCGGTTGTCGTGGGTTCGAATCCCATCGTCCACCCCAATTTGTTTACAATCGGCGGACAGGTCGCACGGCGGGAGCTCCGGCTCGGACGCCTCCCGTCCGCGGGAACCCGGCTGCTGCCGCGCGCAGCCGCAGTTTTGATGAAGCGGGCCGTTAGCTCAGTTGGTAGAGCAGGAGACTCTTAATCTCTTGGTCCTAGGTTCGAGTCCTAGACGGCCCACCATTTTCCCCTCGGCACGGCGCGGCGCCTCCCGTGCGTTCGTCCGGACCCGGGGAACATCCGGGCGAAAGTGGCGGAACTGGTAGACGCGCTGGATTTAGGTTCCAGTGGGGCGACCCGTGAGAGTTCGAGTCTCTCCTTTCGCATGTCTTCGCACGCAGCGCCGCGTCCGCTCGCACGCACGTCAGCGGACCGCGCGTGCTCCGCAAATCGACAGAGGAACACCATGCAAGTTTCGATCGAAAACGTCGGCACCCTCGGCCGCAAGCTGACGATTCGCCTGCCCGCGCAGCGCTTCGAAGAAACCGTGCGCTCGCGCATGCAGGAGATCGGCCGCACCGCGCGCCTGAAGGGCTTCCGCCCGGGCAAGGTGCCGGCCAAGGTCATCGAGCAGCGCTTCGGCCAGCAGGTCCGCAACGAGGCGCTGTCGGAGATGATCG
>DASWOS010000140.1:0-2781 GCA_036398645.1 Dokdonella sp.
CGACGTCCACCTCGACACCAGCGTGCCGGCCGAGGCCTGTCCGCTCGACCTCGCGCCGACCTCGAGCACCACCGCCGCCCTGGTCATGGGCGACGCGCTCGCGATCGCGCTGATGGAGGCGCGCGGCTTCACCGACGAGGACTTCGCGCGCTCGCACCCGGCCGGCAGCCTCGGCCGCCAGCTGCTGCTGAAGATCGGCGACGTCATGCACGTCGGCGAGCAGATCCCGGCGGTCGCGCCGCACGCGTCGCTGACCGAGGCGCTGGTCGAGATGACGCGCAAGGGCCTCGGCATGACCGCGATCATCGACGCCGAGCGCCGCCTGCTCGGCGTGTTCACCGACGGCGACCTGCGCCGCGCGGTCGACGACGACGACATCGACCTGCGCACGACGCGCGTGACGCGGCTGATGACCGCGCAGCCGAAGACGATCGGCGCGGACAAGCTCGCGGTCGAGGCCGCGCAGCTGATGGAGGCGCACAAGATCCACGCGCTGCTCGTCGTCGACGACGAGAACCGCGTCGTCGGCGCGCTAAACATCCACGATCTGCTGCGCGCGAGAGTCGTCTGAGCGGCGCGCGCTGAGCGCCGCGGCGCGCCGGCGCGGCGACCGCGGCTCCGCATGCGGCCGAACGCGGCGCCGCGCTGCCTGCCCCCTGCCCGTGGAAACGCTCCGATGTCCGATCCCCATCTCGCCGACCTGCCCGCCGACGTCCGCGCGCGCGCCGCGCGGATCAAGCTCGCCGTGTTCGACGTCGACGGCGTGCTGACCGACGGCCGGCTCCTGTACGCCGCCGACGGCCACGAGCTGAAGGCGTTCCACGTGCACGACGGGCTCGGCCTGAAGCGCCTGCTCGCGAACGGCGTCGAGGTCGCGGTCGTGACCGCGCGGCTCAGCCACCTGGTCACCGAGCGCATGGCCGAGCTCGGCGTCGCCCACGTCCATCAGGACCAGGCCGACAAGCGCGCCTGCCTCGAACGCTTGCGCCACGCGCTGAAGATCGACGCCGACGACGTCGCCTACACCGGCGACGACCTGCCCGACCTCGCGCCGATGCGGACGGTCGGCCTCGCGGTCGCGGTCGCGAACGCGCATCCGTGGGTGCGCGAGCGCGCGCACTGGCGCACGCGGCTCGCCGGCGGCGCCGGCGCCGCGCGCGAGGTCTGCGACCTGATCCTCGCGGCGCAGGGCAAGGCCGACGCCGAGCTCGCGCTGTTCCTCGGCTGACGCCGATGCTCGACCGCCGCTATTGGCTGCTCGTCGCCGTGCTCGCCGTCGCCGCGGCAATCAGCGAGTTCGTCGTCTGGTACACGCGCGAGCGGCCCGACGCGCAGACGTTCGCCGGACCGCCGCGCTCGGACTACACGCTCGACGACTTCACGATCGACGCGCTCGACGCCGCCGGCAAGCGCACGTTCCGCGTCAGCGGACCGCGCCTCGCGCGCCGCGGCGACGACGGCTCGATCTACGTGACGACGCCGGACTACGAGCTCGTCGACGGCAGCGGCAATCCGTGGCGCGGCAAGTCCGAGACCGCGTGGATCAACCAGGACGGCACGATCATGAAGCTGCAGGGCCACGTCGAGATGCACCGCCTCGCGACCGCGAAGGTCAAGGCCGCCGACGTCGTCACGACCGACCTGACGACCTGGCCCAAGGACAAGAAGATGGAGACCGCCGCGCCCGCGACGATCACCGAGCAGGGCTCTATACTGCGCGGCGTCGGCATGCGCGGCGATCTGAACGCGAAGACGCTCGAGCTGCTGTCCGACGTCCATTCGATCATCGAGCCCAAGCATGCGGCGCCGTCCAATGCCCCGAAGAAGTCGAACAAGCGCGGCTAACCGCGTGCCGCGCGGGTCCGCGGACGCCGCGCGTCCGCTGCGCGGCGTCGCGCGCGCGGCGCTCGCCGGCGCGCTGCTCGCCGCGGCCGCGGCCGCGCACGCGCTGAGCACGGACCGCAACCAGGTCATGACGATCGACTCCGACTACAGCAAGCTCGTGCAGGCGAGCGACGACAAGCCCGGCGTCGCGTACCTGAACGGCAACGTGCAGATCGTACAGGGCTCGATGAAGTCCCACGGCGACGAGGCGACGATCTACCAGCACGCGACCGGCGCGAAGGACGCGCAAGGCAACGACGTCGGCGGCAGCGTGCAGCGCGTGGTCCTGATCGGCAAGAAGGCGCAGGCGCACATGCAGCAGTTGCAGGACAACGACGCCGGACTGATCACGGCCGACGCGGACAAGATCGACTACAACAACGACAGCGGCATCGCCGAGCTGACCGGCAACGTCGTCGTCGTGCAGGAATGCCGCGGCACGTTCCACGGCACGCACATGACCTACAACACGAACACCGGCGAGATGGAGAGCGGCGACCACACGCCGACGAACCGCGTGCACCTCGTCATGCAGCCGGGCGGCAACACGAAGCCGGCCGAGCCCGGCGCGCAGCCGGCCTGCGTGACGACGAAGGCGGACGCGGCGAAGCCGGCCGCGGCGGCGCCGAAGCCGGCCGCGGCGAAGCCGACGAAAACGAAACCGGCCGCGCAGCCGGGAGGGAAGGCCGCGGCCGGCGGCGGCGCGCACTGATGCTCAGCGCGTCGGGTCTGCGCAAGAGCTTCCGCGGCCGCGCGGTCGTCCGCGACTTCGACTTCAGCCTGAAGCAGGGCGAGATCGTCGGCCTGCTCGGGCCGAACGGCGCCGGCAAGACGACCTGCTTCTACATGGTCGTCGGCCTGATCGCGGCCGATGCCGGCGCGATCCGCATCGACGAG
>DASWOS010000141.1:0-10435 GCA_036398645.1 Dokdonella sp.
GACAACGTTCAATCGAGCCTGCTCGGCGTGATCAAGCCGCTCGGCATCGCAACGCTGCTCGTCGTCATGCTGCTCGCGCAGCCGGACTTCGGCTCGGCGACGCTGCTGATGGCGGTCGCGCTCGGCATGGTCTGGCTCGGCGGCGCGCGGCCGTCGAACCTCGCGATGCTCGCCGCGCTCGCGACGCCGGCGCTGGCCTGGGCCGCGTTCAGCCAGGACTACCGCGTCAAGCGCCTGACCTCGTTCCTCGATCCGTGGGCCGATCCGTTCAAGGACGGCTTCCAGCTGACCCAGGCGCTGATCGCGATCGGTCGCGGCGAATGGCTCGGCGTCGGGCTCGGCGCGTCGGTGCAGAAGCTGTTCTACCTGCCGGAAGCGCACACGGACTTCATCCTCGCCGTCATCGCCGAGGAGCTCGGCCTCGCCGGCATCGTGCTCGTGCTCGCGCTGTTCGGCTGGCTGGTCGGGCGCGGCTTCGCGATCGGCCTGCGCGCGCTCGAGCGCGGCCAGCGCTTCGCCGGCTATTGCGCGTTCGGCATCGCGCTGATGATCGCGCTGCAGGCGCTGGTCTCGATCGGCGTGAACCTCGGCGTGCTGCCGACGAAGGGCCTGACGCTGCCGCTGATCAGCTCCGGCGGCTCGAGCGTGATGATGACCTGCGCGATGATCGGGCTGCTCGTGCGCGTCAGCTACGAGGTCAGCCGCGCCGAGAACGCGATGCTGCAGGCGATCGCCGAGCGCCAGCTGGTCGACGTGCGCCAGCTCGCGGAGATGCGTCGATGAGCGCCGTCGGTGCCGTGCGCATCCAGGCGCCGCACTCGCCGGCGCGCGCCGCGGCGCCGGCCGCGCAGCACGCGCGCGCGTCGCGCGAAGGCACCGCGGTCGCGCCGGTGGTGATCATGGCCGGCGGCACCGGCGGCCACATCTTTCCGGGCCTCGCCGTCGCCGACGAACTCGCCGCGCGCGGCGTGCCGGTGATCTGGCTCGGCGCGCGCGCCGGGCTCGAGACGCGGCTCGTGCCGGCGCACGGCCTGCCGCTCGAGACGCTCGCGATCGGCGGCCTGCGCGGCAAGGGCGTGGCGACCGCGCTGCGCGCGCCGCTCAGGCTCGCCGGCGCGGTGCTCGCCGCGCGCCGCGCGCTCGCTCGTCACGCGCCGCGCAGCGCACTGTCGCTGGGCGGCTACGCGGCCGCGCCGGGCGGCATCGCCGCGCGGCTCGCCGGCGTGCCGCTCGTCGTGCACGAGCAGAACCGCGTGCCGGGACTGACCAACCGGCTGCTCGCGCGGCTCGCGCGCCGCGTGCTGACCGGCTTCGCCGACGCGCTCGCCGGCGCCGAATGGGTCGGCAATCCGGTGCGCGCGTCGATCGCGGCGCTGCCGGCACCGGCCGTGCGCGTCGCCGGCCGCGAGGGTCCGCTGCGCGTGCTCGTGCTCGGCGGCAGCCAGGGCGCGGCGAGCTTGAACACGCAGGTGCCGGCGGTGCTGCGCGCGCGTCCGGCGCGCTTCGTCGTGCGCCACCAGTGCGGTCGCGGCGGCGAAGCGACGCGCGCGGCGTACGCGGCCGCCGGCGTCGACGCCGAGATCGTCGATTTCATCGACGACATGGCCGACGCGTACGCATGGGCCGACGTCGCGATCTGCCGCGCGGGCGCGCTGACGCTCGCCGAGCTCGCCGCGGCCGGCGTGCCGGCGCTGCTGGTGCCGTATCCGCACGCGGTCGACGATCACCAGACGCGCAACGCCGAGGCGCTCGCCGCGGCCGGCGCGGCGCGCGTCGTCGCCGAGGGTGCGGACTTCGCCGATCGGCTCGGCGCCGCGCTCGACGCGGTCGCCGAGCGCGCGCTGCTGCTCGAGATGGCCGCCGCCGCGCGCACGCTCGCGCGTCCGGACGCGGCCCGGCGCATCGCCGACGCATGCCTCGAGGTCGCCGCATGACGCCGGCCCGGCTCGCCCGCTACGGCGACATCATGCAGGACTTCCGCCGCGTGCATTTCGTCGGCATCGGCGGCGTCGGCATGAGCGGCATCGCCGAGGTGCTGTGCAATCTCGGCTATTCGGTGTCCGGCTCGGACCGCGCGGAGAACGCGGCGACGCGGCGTCTCGCCGGCCTCGGCGCGCGCATCGACCGCGGCCACGACGCCGCGTTCGTCGCCGACGCCGACGTGCTCGTCGTCTCCAGCGCGATCCGCGACGACAACCCCGAGCTCGTCGCCGCGCGCGCGCGCCGCATCCCGGTCGTTCCGCGCGCGGAGATGCTCGGCGAGCTGATGCGCTTCCGCCGCGGCATCGCGGTCGCCGGCACGCACGGCAAGACGACGACGACGAGCCTGACCGCGAGCGTGCTCGCCGAGGCCGGCCTCGACCCGACCTTCGTCATCGGCGGCCAGCTGATCGCGGCCGGGGCGAACGCGCGGCTCGGCACCGGCGAGTACCTCGTCGCCGAGGCCGACGAGTCCGATGGTTCGTTCCTGCTGCTGTCGCCGGTGCTCGCGATCGTCACGAACATCGACGCCGATCATCTCGAGAACTACGGCGGCGACTTCGAGCGCGTCAAGAAGGCGTTCGCGGACTTCCTGCACCGGCTGCCGTTCTACGGCGTCGCCGTGCTCTGCGCCGACGACGCCGAGGTCGCCGAGCTCGCGCGCTCGACGCCGCGCCGCGTGCTGACCTACGGCGTCGACGCGCCGGCGGACCTGCGCGCGTCGCAGCTGCGCCAGCAAGGCCGCTCGACCGCGTTCGTCATGCACCTGCCGGAAGGCGCCGGCGAGGTGCCGATGACGCTGAACCTGCCGGGCCGGCACAACGTGCTGAACGCGCTCGCGGCCTGCGCGGTCGGCTGGCAGCTGGGCGTGCCGGTCGAGGCGATGCAGCGCGCGCTGGCCGGCTTCCAGGGCGTCGGCCGGCGCTTCCAGCTGCGCGGCGAGCTCGCGCTCGACGGCGGCCGTGCGCTGCTGATCGACGACTACGGCCATCATCCGCGCGAGCTCGCCGCGGTGTTCGACGCCGCGCGCGCCGGCTGGCCGGAGCGGCGCCTCGTCGTCGCGTTCCAGCCGCACCGCTACACGCGCACGCGCGACCTGCTCGACGATTTCGCGAACGTGCTCGCCGAGGCCGACGTGCTGATCCTGACCGAGGTCTATCCGGCCGGCGAGACGCCGATCGCGAACGCGGACGGCCGCGCGCTCGCGCGTGCGGTGCGCGCGCGCGGCAAGGTCGATCCGGTGCTGGTCGAGCATCCGCGCGATCTGCGCCCCGCGCTCGCGCCGCTGCTCGAGGACGGCGACCTGCTCGTGCTGCTCGGCGCGGGCGACATCGGCGCGGCGGCGAACGAGCTCGCCGCCGGCGGCCAGCTGCGTACGACGGAGGCGGCACGATGACGCGCATCACCGACGCCAAGGCCTTCGGCCGCGTCGCCGTCGTCATGGGCGGGCAGTCGGCCGAGCGCGACGTGTCGCTCGACTCCGGCCGCAACGTGCTCGCCGCGCTGCGCGCGCGCGGCGTCGATGCGCACGCGGTCGACGGCATCCCGGCGCTGCTCGACGCGCTGCGCGCCGGCCACTACGCGCGCGTGTTCAACATCCTGCACGGCCAGCACGGCGGCGGCGAGGACGGCGTGCTGCAGGGCGCGCTCGAGTCGCTGCACGTGCCGTACACCGGCTCCGGCGTGCTCGGCTCGGCGCTGTCGATGGACAAGGTGCGCACGAAGCAGGTCTGGATCGCCGAAGGGCTGCCGACGCCGCGCTTCGTCGCGCTGCGCCGCAGCCGCGTGCACGCCGACATCCACGCGGCGGCGGCGCAGCTCGGCCTGCCGGTCGTCGTCAAGCCGGCCAACGAAGGCTCGAGCGTCGGCATCACGCGCGTGTTCCGCGATGCCGACCTCGACGCGGCCGCCGCGCTCGCCGCGCGCTATCCGGGCGATCTGCTCGTCGAGGCGCTGATCGAGGGCGACGAGCTGACCGTCGCGATCCTCGGCCGCGAGGCGCTGCCGTCGATCCGCATCGTGCCGAAGGGCGCGTTCTACGACTACCACGCGAAGTACGTCGCCGAGGACACCGAGTATCTCTGCCCCGGCCTCGCCGGCGACGCCGAGCGCGACCTGCGCGCGCTCGCGCTCACCGCGTTCGACGCGGCCGGCTGCTCGGGCTGGGGCCGCGTCGACGTGATGCGCGACCGCGCCGGCCGCGACTTCCTGCTCGAGGTCAACACCGCGCCGGGCATGACCAGCCACTCGCTGGTGCCGAAAGCCGCGGCGACGGTCGGCATCGGCTTCGAGGAGCTCTGCTGGCGCGTGCTCGAGACGAGCTTCGACCGCGAGGCGGCGCCCGCCGCGGCGCCGTCGCCGTCATCCGGAGGCGAGCCGTGAACGTCGCGAAGCTGCTCGCCTGGGGCATCGCGCTGACGCTGGTCGCGCTGCCGATCGTCGGCGTGCTGAACGGCTGGTTCGCCGGCGACCGCTGGCCGGTACGCGCGCTCGCCGTGCGCGCCGAGTTCGACCACGTCAGCGCCGAGCAGATCCGCGCGGCCGCGCAGCCGCTGCTCGGCGACGGCTTCTTCGCGACGCGCCTCGACGAGGTGCGCGCCGCGATCGCGAAGCTGCCGTGGGTCGCCCGCGTCGACGCACGCAAGCGCTGGCCCGACACGATCGAGCTGGTCGTCTACGAGCAGCAGCCGTACGCGCGCTGGGGCGAAGACCGGCTGATCGACCGCAGCGGCGAGATCTTCAGCGTCGCCGGCGCGAGCGGGCTGCAGGGCCTGCCGCGCCTGGCCGGCCCCGACGACCGCCTCGGCGACGTGCTCAGGTTCTACGCGGACTGCCTGCGCGAGTTCTCCGGCAGCGGCCTCGTCATCGACGCGGTCACGCTGTCGCCGCGCGGCGGCTGGCGGCTCGACCTCGCCACCGGCGCGACCGTCGAGGTCGGGCGCGATCACGTGCCGGAGCGCCTGAAGCGGTTCCTCGACATCTGGCCGCGCCTCGTCGGCGCGCACCGCGGTCCGCCGGCGTACATCGACCTGCGCTACGAGAACGGCTTCGCGCTGCGCTGGGCCGATACGCCGCCGCCGGCGCCGGCCGCCGCGCCCGCGCCGGGCTCGCCGCCGCCGTCGGCGCCCGCGGCAGCGCCGGCTCCGCGCGGTGGGCTCGGCGCGCTCCGGTCCGCGCCGCTCGACGCGCTCGCCGCCGCGGCCGGCGCCGCGATGCCGGCTTCCGCACTCCTTTTCCGGGCGTTCCGCACATGAACCGCAAGACCGAGAAGAACCTGATCGTCGGCCTCGACGTCGGCACCTCGAAGATCGTCGCGATCGTCGGCGAGCACTCGCCCGGCGAGGCGGTCGAGATCATCGGCATCGGCTCGCATCCGGCGCACGGGCTGAAGCGCGGCGTCGTCGTCGACATCGACTCGACCGTGCACTCGATCCAGCGCGCGATCGAGGAGGCCGAGCTGATGGCCGGTTGCCAGATCCGCTCGGTCTACGCGTCGATCGCCGGCAGCCACATCAAGGACGAGAACTCGCACGGCACCGCGCCGATCCGCGACAAGGAGGTCAGCGCCGGCGACCTCGACGCGGTGCTGAACTCGGCCTGCGCGATCGCGATTCCGGCCGACCGCAGCGTGCTCTACCGCGAGCCGCAGGAGTACCTGATCGACGGCCAGGAAGGCATCCGCCATCCGGTCGGCATGTCCGGCGTGCGGCTCGAGGCGAACGTGCACCTCGTGACCGGCGCGGCGAGCGCGATCCAGAACATCACCAAGTGCATCAACCGCTGCGGGCTGCAGGTCGACGAGCTGCTGCCGGCCGCGGTCGCCTCGGCGCGCGCGGTGCTGACCGACGACGAGCGCGAGCTCGGCGTCTGCATGGTCGACATCGGCGCCGGCACCACCGACATCGCGATCTACACCGGCGGCGCGCTGCGCCACACGACCTCGCTCGCGATCGGCGGCGACCAGGTCACCAGCGACATCGCGCACCTGATGCGCACGCCGACCGCGCACGCGGAGGAGCTCAAGGTGCGCTATGCGTGCGCGCTCGCGCAGCTCGCGCACGCCGAGGAGACGATCCAGGTGCCGAGCGTCGGCGATCGGCCGCCGCGGCGGCTGGCGCGGCAGAACCTCGCTGAGGCCGTGCAGCCGCGCTACGAGGAGATCTTCGAGATGGTGCAGGCGGACCTGCGCCGCAGCGGCCGCGAGGAACTCGTGCGCGCCGGCGTCGTGCTGACCGGCGGCGCCGCGCGCATGGAAGGCGCGCTCGATCTCGCCGAGGAGCTGTTCCACATGCCGGTGCGGCTCGGCACGCCGCAGCACGTGTCCGGGCTCGCCGACGTCGTCGCGAACCCGATGCAGTCGACCGGCGTCGGTCTGCTCGTCTACGGCAGCCGCCGCGACAGCGCCGCGCGCAGCGCGCCGGTCGGCAGCGCGTCGGCGATCGGCGGGTTGTGGAGCCGAGTGTCGAATTGGTTCAAGGGCGAGTTTTAGCTGATGCCGCGGATCGGACTCCTGTCCGACCGCGGCTCGCACGGCCGCAGCGAGAGCTGCATCACGTGCTCCGGCTCGGGACCGCAGAAGGGTCCCTCGCCGCCGGGCCCTCCGTGGCCCGGGCTGCCGCGGATCGGACTCCTGTCCGACCGCGGCTCGCACGGCCGCAGCGAGAGCTGCGTCACGTGCTCCGGCTCGGGACCCGGGAGGGTCCCTCGCCGGGGGATTTCGGCGGAGCAGGACGCTCCGCATGCGGTCGCTCGCGGCCGCTTTCGCCAGGGAGTGCGGCGAGAACCGCGGCGCAGGAAGCGCCGCGCGGCGCGGCCGAGACGGCCGCGGACGCCGGCACGCCAGCCGGCGTGGACGGGCCGGACCAGGAAGGTCACGGACCCGGGAACGACAGTAATCAGGCAGTGAATCTTGCGGAGGATGGGAACATGTTCGAACTCGTAGAAAGAATGGCGCCGAACGCGGTCATCAAGGTCGTCGGCGTCGGCGGCGGCGGCGGCAACGCGGTCAGCCACATGGTGCAGGGCGGCGTCGAAGGCGTCGATTTCGTCTGCGCGAATACCGACGCGCAGGCGCTGAAGTCGAGCGGCGCGAAGTTCACGTTGCAGCTCGGCGCGAACGTGACCAAGGGCCTCGGCGCCGGCGCGAATCCCGAGGTCGGCCGCCAGGCCGCGCTCGAGGACCGCGAGCGCATCGTCGAGCTGCTGCAGGGCGCCGACATGGCGTTCATCACCTGCGGCATGGGCGGCGGCACCGGCACCGGCGCGGCGCCGGTCGTCGCGCAGCTCGCGAAGGAGCTCGGCATCCTGACCGTCGCGGTGGTGACCAAGCCGTTCCCGTTCGAAGGCCGCCGGCGCATGCAGGTCGCGCTGAAGGGCATCGAGGATCTCGGCCAGTACTGCGATTCGCTGATCACGGTGCCGAACGAGAAGCTGCTGACCGTGCTCGGCCGCGACGTGACGCTGTTGTCCGCGTTCAAGCAGGCCAACGACGTGCTGCTCGGCGCGGTGCAGGGCATCGCTGACCTGATCACGCGCCCGGGCCTGATCAACGTCGACTTCGCCGACGTGCGCACGGTCATGAGCGAGATGGGCATGGCGATGATGGGCAGCGGCAGCGCACGCGGCGACGACCGCGCGGTCGCCGCGGCCGAGGCCGCGATCAACAATCCGCTGCTCGACGACGTGAACCTCGCCGGCGCCTGCGGCATCCTCGTCAACGTGACCGCCGGACCGAACCTGACGATGCGCGAGTTCGACGACATCGGCCAGGTCATCCACGAGTTCGCCAGCGAGGACGCGACCGTCGTCGTCGGCACCGCGCTCGATCCGGAGCTGCAGGACGAGGTCCGCGTGACCGTCGTCGCGACCGGGCTGAACCGTGTCGCCGCGCGTCAGCCCGTGCGCGAGCACCGCGAGCGCGAGACGCAGGTCGCGGCGCGGCCGCCGATGCGCGTCGTGCGCAACGCGACGACCGGCGAAGTCGACTATCTCGGCGTGCCTTCGCAGCCGGTGCGGACGGTCGATCACGCTCCGGCGCCGGCCGAGCTTCCGGGCGACTATCTCGACATCCCGGCGTTCCTGCGCCGCCAGGCCGACTGATGCGCTGAAGTCCCATCCACGACCGCGCCGCTCGCCGTCACGACGAGCGGACCGGCCGCCGACGCGCGGTGCTCGCGCCGCGCACGGCCCGGTCGTCGATCCCGCTGCCGCGTGGCGTCGCGGCGGCGGATCGCCGCGTCCGCGGCGAATGCGCGCTACGCAATTCTAGCCTTCGCATGTTGCGAAAACGCGACATGTTGTCGGGTCCATACATCGCTTAACTTTTCTCCATAAGAACGCTGTGATAGTCTCGTTCACGTTTTGTCAGCTCCTGCCCCAGGGGTTAGTCGATAAAAATGATCAGACAACGCACGCTCAAGAACGTCATCAGGGCGACGGGCGTGGGTCTTCACACGGGTGACAAGGTCTACATGACCTTGCGTCCGGCGACGGTCGATACCGGCATCGTGTTCCGCCGCGTCGACCTGCCGAACCCGGTGGAGATCCGCTCCTGTTGCGAAAACGTAGGTGACACCCAGCTCTCCACGACGCTCGTCAGCGGCAAGGTCCGCATCGCGACCGTCGAGCATCTGCTCTCGGCGATGGCCGGCCTCGGCATCGACAACGCCTACGTCGATCTCTCGGCGCCGGAAGTGCCGATCATGGACGGCAGCGCCGGCCCGTTCGTGTTCCTGCTGCAGTCCGCGGGGATCGAGGAGCAGGCGAAGGCCAAGCGCTTCATCCGCATCAAGAAGTCGATCACCGTGCGCAACGGTGACAAGTGGGCCCGCTTCGAGCCGTTCGACGGCTTCAAGGTCGGCTTCTCGATCGACTTCAGCCATCCGATGTTCACCAAGCGGACCTCGACCAGCGAGATCGACTTCTCGACGACCTCGTTCGTCAAGGAAGTCTCGCGCGCGCGCACGTTCGGCTTCATGCGCGAAATCGAGATGCTGCGCGAGAAGAACCTCGCGCTCGGCGGCTCGATGGACAACGCGATCGTGCTCGACGACTACCGCGTGCTGAACGAAGACGGCCTGCGCTACGAGGACGAGTTCGTCAAGCACAAGATCCTCGACGCGATCGGCGACCTGTACCTGCTCGGGCACAGCCTGATCGGCGCGTTCTACGGCTACAAGTCCGGGCACGAGCTGAACAACAAGCTGCTGCGCACGTTGCTCGCCGACGCGACGGCCTGGGAGGAAGTCAGCTTCGAGGACGAGCGCGAGGCGCCGATCTCGTACACGCATCCGGCGCAGGCGGTGTAACGACGGCACGACGCCGGCGGCCGTGGCCGTCCGGCGCGGTGGCGCGCGTCGCGCCGCCGAGAAGACGACGGCCCGCGGTGCGGGCCGCGCGGAACGCGAGTCGCGCTCCGCGGACGAGGTTCCCGGCGCCGGATTCGCGCCGGTCCCGCGGCGCTCTCGCGCCGCGGCGGCGGACTCGAGGTCCGTCCGAGCCGGCCACGGCATGACGCCCGGCCCCAAGAAGAACAAGCGGTTTCCGCCTGGAAATCGCCATGTGGGGAAAGCGGGAGCCGCCCCGGCTCCTGGCGGGAAATCAATCAGCGGCGAAGGACGCCAGGTGGAGATAGAGGGCTCGGAGTTCCGGGTCCGACAGGGTGTTCGCTGTCGCTCGCAAATGGCGCGCGGCGGCGGCGGAGAGCGGTTTCGACTTTGCCGGTTCCGGGGGAACGGTCGGTAAGGGCGCGACTTTCACGGCGAAGCGTTCGATGGCACCGCCGAGCGCGGTGCGGGCCTCGGCCAGCAGGGCGGCTTGATGCAGCCTGATGCGGCTGGCCCAGGTCGGACTCGACGCCAGAAAGACGACGCGTCCGTTGCGGACGTCCGCGAGTCTCGACTCGCGCGCGACCGCGGCGGGCAATAGGCGGCGCAATCTGAGATCCAGCGCATCGAGCGCGAGCGCGCGTGTCGCGATCGTGCCGATGTCGAGGCAGTCGGCGGCGGATTTCGCGCCTCCGGCGGATGCGTGGAGCGGATTGCGACCTGACGACATCGCGACTACGACCGGCGTTCTCGACTCATGAACATCATTATCATCCGCTCCGCGCACGCGCTGCCACGCCGCATCGACTTGGCCAGCACACGCGGGCGCGCGACGGCGCTCGCGGCGCTGGTCGGGTGCGCGCTGTTCTTCGTCGCGCTCGGCGCCACGGCGGCGCTGCTCGTCGCGAGCCCGCGCGCCCGCGCGCTGCAGGAGGTCGTCGACCTGCGCACGACGCTGACGCAGCTGCGCGGCCGGCTCGCCGAGCTCGACCGCGACTCGCGCCGCGATCTCGACGCGCTCGCGCTGCAGCTCGGCCAGCTGCAGGCGCAGGCGACGCGGTTGAACGCGCTCGGCGATCGCCTGACCCAGGTCGGCAAGCTCGACGACGGCGAGTTCGACTTCGGGTCCC